>JBEKGQ010000526.1:0-5426 GCA_050012715.1 Polyangiaceae bacterium | reverse complement strand
AAACCCAATAGCCAGGTCTCGTCGAGCAGTCACCCCTATAATAATTTAGTGAGGAGGAACAGCTCGCTAGCGCCGCGCGCTCGCACCGCGCGGTCGGTCGCCACGAAGACGGCGCGCGCCAGGCGGATCGAGGCGTCGTCCGCCCACGGCCGCACCCTCTCGATGGACGCGACGAGCGGCGACTCGCGGAGCCACTCCGGCTCGGGGCGCGCGAGGGCGAGCGAGCCGTCGTCGCCGATGACCAGGTGATCGCGCGAGGTGGACACGTCGCGGTCGAGCAGCTCCGTGAGCGCCAGGGTGACGACCGCGATGGGGCGCTCGAGCTTGGCCAGGTGGTCGAGCGCCATGAGGTAGATCTGGTCGTCGCCGTACCCGTGCACCGCCGCGGTCACCGCCTGCACGCCGAGCTGCTTTCCGACGAGGGCCGGGTAGGTCTCGTCCCAGGTCACGCCGAGCCCGAAGGTCATCGACTCGCCGACGAAGAGGATCGTCGGGCGCGCGGGATCGGGGACGTCCGTCTCGGAGCGGACCCGGTCGCCGTCGACGTCGACGACGTAGCGGATCGATCGGCCGTCGGCGTCGGCGACGGTGACCGACGGGGCATCGAGCACCCAGCCGAGACGAGGGACGCCGTGCGTCGGGGGCAACACGAGGTCCGGGATGGGCGGGGTCCTTCCCGCATGCGACTTCCGGCGAAGGACCACCTCGGACACGGCGACGGCGAGGACGACGGCGAGGCCCACCCGGAGGACGGCGCCGCGCGAGACGCGGCCCTTCGTCGCGCGGGCGGCGCGGACGAGGAGCCGATCGAGCGGATAGAGCGCGGCGAGGAGCACCGCGCCGAGCACCGCGAGCAGCACCCGGAGGCGCCCCGCGCCGGCGACCTCGGACGGGAAGACCGCGCACCGCGCGACGAGGACGTGCACCTCGTACCACTCGCGGTCGATGCGGAGCGCGCCCGCGAGCATGACGATCGCCGCGAGCGCGAGCGACCCGAGGAGCACGATGCGGACGGTGGTCATGCGAGGACGGTCGGCGCCGCGCGCGCGAGCACGTCGCGTTGCGGCAGCGAGCGATTGACGCTAATTATGCCGCGCTTCGATGCCGCGTACCCTCGTCGTGACGCCGACGTACAACGAGAAGGAGAACCTCGAGCGCTTCGTGCAAGCGGTGCGCGGCGCGCTCCCGGACGCGGACCTCCTCATCGTGGACGACGCCTCGCCCGACGGCACCGGCGCGCTGGCCGACGACCTCGCGGCGAAGGACGCCCACGTCCGCGTCATGCACCGCGCGGGCAAGCTGGGCCTCGGCACGGCCTACGTGCAGGCCTTCACGCGCGGCCTCGCCGAGGGCTACGACCGCTTCTTCGAGATGGACGCGGACCTCTCGCACGACGTCCGCTACCTGCCGGGCTTCGTCCAGGCGCTCGACGACGGGGCGGACGTGGTCATCGGCTCGCGCAACATCCCGGGCGGCGGCGTCGAGGGGTGGGGCCCCGGGCGTCACTTCATCTCGAAGGGCGGGAGCCTCTACTCGCGGGCCATCCTCGGGCTCGGGATCAAGGACCTGACGAGCGGCTACAAGGCGTTCTCGCGGCGCGCGCTCGAGGCCATCGGGCTCGAGCGGGTGAGCTCCAACGGGTACTCGTTCCAGATCGAGCTCACCTACCGCGCCGTCCTGCGCGGCATGCGCGTGCAGGAGGTGCCGATCGTCTTCGTCGATCGCACCGCGGGGAGGTCGAAGATGAGCCGGAAGATCTTCATCGAGGCGATCGGCATGGTGTGGAAGCTGCGGCTCGACGCGGCGCTGGGGCGCCTGCCGTGAGGCTGCGCGCCGCGGGAATCAGCGGGGCCTGCGCGATGGCCACGGGCATCGCCTGCGCCATCGCGGCGTCGGGCGCGACGACGACCGCGTGCACGACGCACCAGTGCGATTCGGACTTCGTGAACATCGATCAGGCCGCGGGCACGTTCGTCGGGGAGCTCGAGCCTCCCGTCAACGGCGTCACCACGTGGGTATCGGGGCCGTTCGATGGCGAATGGATCGATTTCCCGCCCGAGCGGACCTACTTCTTCTCGCTGCCGCAGTACTTCACCCCGATCGGCCCTCCCCTGCCCTACGTCGGCACGGGGGCCGATCCGACCAACCCGGACTCGGGTCAGACGTACGTCCTCGCCGGAGGCCAGCTCGCCGAGTTCGGGGCCTACGTCAACGGCGGCTTCCTCGTCACGAACGCGACCTGCGCCGAGTACTACCTCTGGGTCAGCGTCCCCGGGTACTACGAGCCGCCCGCTCCGGCCGCAGCCGACGACGCCGGGACCGGCGACTAGGGGGCGTCCCTACGGGCACGCCAGCGCGGCGAGGACGCCGTTCGGCGGCGTCGCCGGGGGCGAGATGGCGATGGTCTGCGGGCACCCGCTGTCGACCTCGTCGGCCGAGAGGTAGCACCACCCGGCCTGCGAGGAGGTGCCGCACGGCGTGGCGGGGAGCTGCGGCAGGAGACAGACCGGGAGCGGCGTCGGCGCCTGCATCGCGTCGATCACGGCGGCGGCGACCGCGGGATCGGGTGACGTCAGCCCCGGGTGGCTGGCGCACGTGTCCCCCGCCGTGAGGAGGTAATAGATCTCGCACTCGGCCTTCCCCGAGGCGTCCACCGGCAGGGACGTCGGAAGGCACTCCGGCGGAGAGGTGCCGCTCGACGCGAGGTCGATGACGGCGACGAAATAGGTCGTCGCCTGTCCGGACGCGCTCGGGAGCGCGGCGGTCGTCTCGGTGCAGTTGCCGGCGGTGGCGTCGCACGTCGCGCTGCAGGCCTCGTCCCGGTGGTACGTGCTGCCGGGAGGGACGCAGTACCCACCCGCGAGCGGATCGCCCGAGACGAACCCCGGCACGACCTGGGCGCACACCGTCCCGCTCGGGCACGAGCAGTACGACGCGCCGTCGTCGGTCGCGCCCTCGGCGTTGGCGCACCGGCACGAGCAGGTCACGTCGAGCGACGGCGTGCGATCGGTGCACTGCGGCTCGACGAGCTTGCCGAGCTCGGAGCTCCCGTCGGGCGCGACCGGCGCGCCGGTTCCAGGGAGCGCACAGCCGGCTCCCGCGTCGACTCCGCTGCCGTCGGTGGCCTGCCCGTACGCGCACGACGTGCGGCCCTGGAAGTGGTTCACCAGGCACACCCCGCTGGCGCAGGCGGGGTCGCCCTGGTCGACGGTCAGCTCGGCCACGTCGAACCCGGCGAAGGTCGGCGACAGCTCCTGGTACGGCAGACACGGCGCGCCCACGGGAGCCCCGCCGCCATCCGGGCCGAGCGCGGCGCCGTCGCCCCCCGTCGCGGTCGCGGTCGCGCCGGCGTCGGCGCCGGCCGAGGGGCTCGCCGTGCTGCATCCGGCCAAGAGAGGGAGCGCGAGGAGGAGAAGACCGCTCGACCGCATGTCGTCCTCATGGCCACCGGCGCAGCGGTCCGTCACCGCCGCGCCGGCCCGCGACGTCCCTCGGACCGAGCGCTACGGTCTCCGCTCGAGCACGGTGTACGGGCCGATGCGGGTCCTCTCCGCGTAGCCACGCCGCGCGAAGAAACCCTCGGACTCGGGGCCCTCGGTCGCGTCCGACGAGGTCACGGCCCAGCGGGGCTTCTTCGCGTCGATGGCGGCCGCGTCCTCGGCGAGCCACTCCTCACGGCGGTATCGCCGCGAGGGGCGCGTGAGAAACGTGGTCCAGAAGAAGCGCCCCGGGGCACGCATGCCGGAGACCACGTACACCTCCGTCGCGACCCCGCGCACCGCGACGAGGTCGCCCGCCGACGCATGGGCGCGGAGCCAGAGCCCCGTCGCCTCGAGGTCGGCGTACTGCCGGACGCCGTCCCAGGTCTGGAAGTGCCGGGCGAACCGCGCGCGATCCCAGTCGCCGCGCCAGAGATGCAGCGTCGCCGACGTGGCCCCCCACCAGCCGTCCACCTGCGCCCCGGTCCGCGTGAACGCGGCGAGGAGCACCGCCGCCGTCGCCACCGGCACCCACGCTCGCCTCGAGGCGCGCACGGCGCGGGCCGCGTCGACCATGACGTTCGCGGCGAGGAGCACCACCGCCGAGAGCGGCGTCGTCCAGTGGTAGAAGTAGAACTTCAGCTGCAGGACGATGACGAGCACGCCGAGGGCGAGCATCGCCCACGCCGCCGCCCACCGCGCCATGCGCGCGCGCGACCGGCGAAGCACCGCGTCCCCCGTCGCGAGGGCGGCCGCGCCGAAGAGCAGCGGCGCCATCGGGCTGAAGACCCGCCACACGCTGGCCATCTCCGCCGCGATCGACGCCGCCGTCGTCAGGCGCGGCTCCTCGCGCAGGTAGCTCAGGTTGCACCAGACGACGACGTCGACCAGGTCGGCCAGCGCGCCGTGCGCGGCGAAGTAGGCGACGAAGAGCGCCGGGACGAAGAGCGTGCCGCCCGCGAAGACCAGGGCGGCGCGGCCGGCGGCGGCCGCGCGGGCTCCGCTCCCGGGCGCCGCGCCTCGCATGGCCCGCGCGCCGGCGACGCCGAGCGGCACCGCGGCCACGAGGACGAGCGGCGGCTTGAGGACGAAGAGGGCTCCGGTCACGAGACCCGCGACGAGGGCGGCGCGCCCAGGCTCGCGGACACGCCAGGCGCCGAGGAGCGCGAGGATGCACAGGGTGGTGCCGAGGAGCTCGCACTGCGCGGTGTTGTAGAAGTCGAAGCAGCCGTAATAGAGGACGCTCGCCGCCAGCACGGAGGCCCCTCGCAGCCCCGCGATGCGCCGCTCGCCGCGCCGCTCCGCGAGCGACCCGCACGCCCAGCCGATGACGGCGATGCACGCGAGCTCGACCACCCGGATCCCCCGCGTCCCCTCGCCGAAGAGCGCGATCGCGAGCGCGTGCACGGCGTGGATGCCGGGCGTCTTGTGATCGAACGAGTCGCGGTACGGCATCGCGCCGCGGAGGAGCCACTCGCGCCCCACGTAGTAGTGGACGGACGTATCCCAGCCGAAGGGCCACGCGAGCGACGAGGCCCCGAAGAGCACCCCCATCGTCGCGAGCAGCCCATCCAGCTTGCGTGTCATCGAACGAAGCGTGATTTAGTGCACTTCTGCCATGGAGTCCCTCGCGTCCGCTCGCGCCGCCGCTGGCCGCGCCCTCGCGCGCCTGTGGACCGACGAGCGCGTCTTCTTCGTGGCGCTCACGCTCTTCAATCTCTTCCTCGCGCGACGGACGTTCGGCGGCGGTATCTGGGCCGACAACGACTCGGTCTGCCACTACGCGTACGTCCGCCATCTGCTCGAGGAGATCCTCCCGGCCACCGGCACCTTCCTCGGCTGGACCCCCAAGTACGATCTCGGCGCCCCGTTCCTCCTCTACAACACGCCGCCCGGGCTCTACCTCGTGACCGCGGCCCTCGTCCGCGTCACGGGCATGACCGCGCT
>JBEKGQ010000525.1:0-5447 GCA_050012715.1 Polyangiaceae bacterium | reverse complement strand
GGCGAGCGCCGAGAGGTGGGGCGCGGTGCGCGGCTCGAGGCGGTCGTCGCGGAGCGAGTCGGCGGCGAGGATGACGACGTTCGGGTGCGCGTCGTCCGCCGCGGGGCCGGCGCTCGCGGTCGGGATGCGAAAGAGGAGGAGCGCGAGGACGACGAGGGCGAAGAGCACGACGCCGGAGGGGCCCAGGACGTCGGTCGCGAGCACCTGCACCGTGCGCCGCAGCCCGCCGCGCGCGTACCACGCGTCCGCGTAGAGGGACGGGTCGTGCGCCATGCCCCAGAGCTCCGTCGCCCCGTGCAGGGCGGCGACGAGGACGATGAGCAGCCCCGTCTCGCGCAGCACCGAGCGCGTCACGGCGGGCTCGTGGATGCGATCGCGCAGAAGCACGAGCGCCCACGCCGCCCAGCCGAGGAGCGCCCCGACGAGGATCGCCGTCGCGACGATGGCGATGCCCACGCGGCCGATCTCCCCGCCGAACCGGCCCTCGACGACCGCCTGGATCTGCCGCGCCTGCGCGCCCCCGGCCCGCTCGTCGACGGTGGGGCTCTGCGCCGCCCACGCCGCGAGCACCAGGACGTACGCGGCCCCGACGAGGGGCGGGTACGCGATGGAGCGGGCGAACGACGACGCGCTGGGCAACGCGGACGAGTCTAGCCGCTACCTCTCGCGCCCCGTGAGCGCCTTGACGAGGGGCCTCGGGCCGGGGTCGCGCGGGGCGAACCGCGCCGACAGGTCGGCGATCCGCCGCCCGAGCGCGTTCACGGCGTCGCGCGGGAGCTTGCGCTTCGCGCCCATCGGGGCCTCGGCGTGGTCGCAGAAGAAGGTGCGGCAGCCGAAGGGGCGCGAGGCGTAGATCGAGCAGCGGCCCTCGCGGGAGAGGAGGGGGCACGCGCGCAGCTCGGCCATCGGGAGGCGCTTCGGATCGGGCCGGGCGGGGGGCGCGGCGCGCACGGCGTGGCGGACCTCCTCGAGCTCGACCGCGGTGGGGTAGGGCTCGCGGCCGGTGACCGCGAAGTGGCAGCACTGGGCCTCGGGGACGCCGCCCACGCCGGCGCGCGAGCAGGCGCACGTCCACCCCTCGAGGAGCGCGTCCACCTGCCGGTAGAGCTCGCGGAGCTGGAGCCGCTCCGGGGAATGGCTCCAGCGCGGGGTCTGTCTCACGTGGGTAGAATACGCGAGATGGACGCCGCCTCCCGCCCCGCGCTCCGCCCCGTCGAGTCGATCGTCGTCCCCGACCGGCAGCACGGCAAGGTCCTGGTGCTCAGGGACACCCAGGGCGTGACCGACGGGAACGCGATCGTCCCACCGCTCCTCGTGCCGGTGATCGCGAGGATGACGGGGCGCCGCACGTGCGCCGAGATCGCCGCCGAGGCGTCGAAGGAGCTCGGCGCGGAGGTGCCGGTGGAGGTCGTGGTGCGGCTCGCCGGCGAGCTGGAGGACAGGCTCTTCCTCCATGGCGCCGTCTTCCGCGAGGCGCGGGCGCGCGTGGAGCGCGAGTTCCGCGACGCGAGCGTGCGCGCCGCGACCCACGCGGGCGGGGCCTACCACGGGGACGCGTCCAAGTTACGGAAGTACATCGATGAGTCGTGCCTCGCGAAGGCCAACGGCGCTCCGGCGCACGCCGCCAGGGACGGCGCGATGGTGGCCCTCGTCGCGCCGCACATCGACCCCTGGCGCGGCGCCGTGGGCTACGGCCACGCCTACGGGGCGCTCGCGGCGGCGGTCCCCGACGACGCCGACACCTTCGTCCTCTTCGGCACGTCGCACGCGCCGATGAGCGCCCCGTTCGCGCTGTGCCGGAAGACGTTCGCCACCCCGCTCGGCCCCGTGGACCCCGACACCGAGCTCCTCGACGCGCTCGCCGCGCGCGCCGACGGCTTCGACCCGTACGGCGATCAGTTCAACCACAAGCGCGAGCACTCGCTCGAGTTCCAGGTGGTCTTCCTCCGGCACCTGCTCGGCGCGCGTCCGTTCCGCATCGTGCCCGTCCTCGCCGGCCTGGGCGCCCAGCAGGCGAGCGGCCACGACCCGGCGGGCGACGCCGCGGTCGCGCGCTTCCTCGGGGGCGTGCGCGAGGCGGTCGAGGCGAGGCCCGGGCGGGTCGTGGTCGTCGCGGGGGCCGACCTGGCGCACGTCGGGCCTCGCTTCGGCGACGAGCGGCCCTACGACGCCGTGCAGCGCGCGGTGCTGGAGGGGCGCGACCGCGGCTCGCTCGAGCGGGCGGCGGCGCTCGACGCGTCCGGCTTCTGGGAGCACGTCGCGAGCGACCTCGACGACCGCCGCGTGTGCGGCCTGGCGCCGATCTGGTCGCTCGTGCGGAGCCTGTCCCCCGGCGCACACGGGAGACTTTTGCACTACGAGCAGACGATCGACGCCGAGGATGGCTCGATCGTGAGCCACGCCGCGATGGGGTTCTACGTGTAGGGTGTCCCCATGCGCCGACTCTTCCTCGCGCTCACCCTCGCGTCGGTCTCCTGCGGGGGCGCTGCCGCCTCGACGCCGCCCCCGCTGGTCGAGGGTGGCGCGGCGGTGGATCCGGCGACGGATACGAAGCTCCAGGCGTCGCTCGCCGGCCCGCAGCGCACCGCCCCCGAGATGGCGCGCGACGTGTACCGCCACCCGCGCGAGACGCTGGAGTTCTTCGGGCTGCACGACGACATGACGGTGGTCGAGATCAGCCCCGGCGGCGGCTGGTACACCGCGGTGCTCGCGCCGGTGCTGCGCGACCGGGGGAAGCTGTTCGTCGTGGGCGGGGATCCGAACGGCGACCCCAAGTCGGAGGGGGCCCAGGACGCGAAGCGGCTCCTGGCGCGTTTCCAGGCGACGCCGCAGGCGTTCGACAAGGTGCAGAGCGTCGTCGTCAGCGACGACGGCCCGGTGGTCTTCGGCCCTCCGGAGTCGGCGGATCTGGTCCTCACGTTCCGGAACTTCCACAACTGGGTCGGGACGCCGATGCTCGGCAAGGTGCTCGCGGCGACGCTCGCCGTGCTCAAGCACGGGGGCATCCTCGGCCTCGTCGACCACCGCGCGCCGGCCGGGACGGAGGCCGATCCGAAGGTCATCGAGAAGACGGGCTACGTGCCGATGGGCTTCGTCGTGAACGAGGTGGAGAAGGCCGGCTTCAAGCTCGCGGGGAAGGCCGAGATCAACGCGAACCCGAAGGACACGAAGGACTACCCGAAGGGGGTGTGGACCCTGCCACCGACGTACGAGCTCGGGGGCGTGGACCACGCGAAGTACGAGGCCATCGGCGAGAGCGACCGGATGACGCTGCGCTTCGTCAAGCCGTGAGCCCGGAGCCGGTCCGCATCCGGGCGCTCGAGGCCGCGGACGTGCCGGCGGTGACGGAGCTCGTGCTCGGGGTGCTGGCGGAGTTCGGCTTCACGGCCAAGGTCGGCGGGGTCGAGCACGATCTCCGGGAGATGCTCCAGCGCTACGCGGGCGCGGGCGTGGGCTTCTGGGTCGCCGAGCGCGGCGATGGGGTGGTGGGGACGGTCGGGGTGCGCAAGAAGGAGGGGCGCACGTGCGAGCTGAAGCGGCTCTACCTGCGGTCGACCGAGCGAGGCACGGGCCTCGGCCAGCGCCTCTACGAGCACGCGGAGGCCTTCGCGCGGTCGGCGGGGTACGAGCGCATCTGGCTCGAGTCGTCGCGCCGCTTTGCGCGCGCGCACCGGCTCTACCGGCGCAACGGCTTCGTCCTCCTCGAGAGCCTCGACAACGACTGGGAAGACGACCTCTACGAGAAGGTGCTCGGGCCCGCCTAGGGGGCGCCTCGGGCGTGCCTCGGGGGCGTCCATGGCGCTGCGCTGCGAGGCGATCGGGGCGGGGGGGAGAGAGGAGGAGACGGCGCGCCCGCCGCCGACGGGTCGGTGCTCGCGCTGGCGGGTCCCTCCAACCTCCCCCGCGCGGCGCTTTGCTTCGCAAAGCTTGCGCGGGACTTCGGGAGGAACCCCCCGCCAGCGCTCCGCGCCGACCCGTCGACGGCGGTCTCGGGGCTCGCTCCTGCAGGCGCGGTTTCAGCGCGTGTGGGTGCACCTGAAGGGCGAGCAGGGGCGACGGCAGGGGGTGCAGGGGCGACTGCGGGACGAGCAGTCGGGACTGCAGGGGGTGCAGGGGCGACTGCGGGACGAGCAGTCGCGACTGCAGGAGGTGCAGAGGCGATTGCAGGAGGTGCAGGGGCGACTGCGGGACCAGCAGTCGCGATTGCAGGAGGTGCGGTCGCGAGTGCAGGAGGTGCGGTCGCGGTAGCAGGAGGTGCAGGGGGGGCTGCAGGACGAGCGGTCGCGATTGCGGGAGGTGCCGGGGCGGCTGCGGGGCGAGCGGAGGAGGGAGCCGGAGGGCGAGGGTGGACGGGACGACCAGGGGATGGGATTGCCGGAGGTGCGCTCGCGATGGGAGGACCCGCGGCTGTTCCCGGGGGAGGTGCCAGGGCGTGGACGCCGGGGGCGCTGGCTAGACGAGCTTGAAGAAGCTGCGGATCTGGCTGATGAGCCGCTGCTTCCGCTCTTCGGGAGGGGCCGCTCGCCCGGCCGAAGCGGCGGCCGCCTCGAGGCCGGCCTGGCGCACGGCGAGGAGGCCCCCCATCCGCTCGACCACCTCGGGGTGAGCCGCGAGCACGTCGTGGAACGCGTCGTGATCGATGACCACGAGGTCGCACTGGGTCTTCGAGCGGACGGTGGCGGACCGCACCTCGCCCGTCATCAGCCCCATCTCGCCGAAGTACTCGCCCGGCCCGAGCTGCGCGACCTCGGAGGCGCCGCCCGACTCGCGCGGGACCTCGACCGCGAGCGTCCCCGCCTCGACGAGGAACATCTCCAGGCTCTCCTCGCCCTTGCGCACCACGACCTCCCCGGGGCCGTAGCGACGTACGGCCGAGCGCTCGGCGAGCACCGCGCGCGAGTCCTCGGGCAAGGGCTCCATGAGCGCGAGGGCGTCGAGCGCGGCGGCGACCCGCGCGCGCTCGGCCTGGCGCCGCTTCTCGGGCGGCTCGACGGAGGCCACCTGCAGCGTGCGCATGGGGAAGGGGATGCTGATCCCGCGGCGCGCGAGCCCGTGGTAGACGCGGTCGGCGACCGCGCCGTCGACGTCGAGCGCGTGGGCGAAGTCGTCCACGAAGTAGAGGACCTCGTAGACGATGGCGCTGTCGCCGAAGGTCTTGGTGCGGGCGCGCGCCCTCGGCTCCGGGAGGACGCCCGGCGCATCGGCGGCGGCGGCGCCGAGGATGGCGTGGACCTCGTGGGGGCTCGCGTCGTAGGTCACGCCGACGACGAGCCGGCGGCGGGACACCCGCGACGGGCGCGAATAGTTCCGGATGGCCGACTTCGCGATGCTGGCGTTGGGGAGGATGACCTCGACGTGGTCGAGGGTCATCACGCTGGTCGCGCGCCACGTCATCTGGGTGACCTGGCCACTGTGCGACCCGTCGACCTCGATCCAGTCGCCGACGT
>JBEKGQ010000524.1:0-5462 GCA_050012715.1 Polyangiaceae bacterium | reverse complement strand
CGGCGCGACGTGCACGAGGGCCCGCGCGAGATCCACCAGCGTGGCTCGCGTCTCGACCTTCTTGTCGAGGCACGCGAGGAGCACGCGCTCGAGCTCCGCCGGGATGTCCGGACGCAGGGTCGACGGCGGCGCGGGCTCCTCCGAGCCGATGAGGAAGCACACCTGCGGGACGGTCTCGCCGCGAAAGGCGGGCTTGCCGGTCGTGGCCTCGTAGAGGACGGCGCCGAGGGCCCAGACGTCCGTGCGCGCGTCGACCTCCTTGGTCGAGCGGAGCTGCTCGGGCGACATGTACGAGGGCGAGCCCATGATGGTCGCGGTCGCGGTGAGGGCCGGATCGCCGGTCGACTCGCCGCCGGCCGCGCTGAGCTTCGAGATGCCGAAGTCGAGCAGCTTGACGCACGGCGAGCCGTCGGACCGGCGGGTGACGAAAAGGTTCGACGGCTTGAGGTCCCGGTGGACGATGCCCGCGGCGTGCACCTCGGCCAGCCCCTCGCACGCCTGGAGGCCGATCTCGCACGCCTCGTCGAGGGGAAGCCGGCCGCTCGCGGCGATCGTCGCGGCGAGATCGCTCCCTTCCAGGTGCTCCATCACGATGAACGGGACCCCGTCGTCGTCCGCGCCCTCGCCGGTCGCCCGCCCCACGTCGCTGACGCGCGCGACGTGCTCGCTCTTCACCCTCGCGGCGACCTTCGCTTCGCGCAGGAACCGCTCGACCACCTCCGGGTGACGCATCGCCTCCGGCAGCAGGAACTTGATGGCCACCTGCTGGTCGAGCTCCACGTGCGTCGCCGCCACCACGACGCCCATCCCCCCTTCGCCGATGACGCGCTCGACGCGGTACTTGCCCGCCACGACGAGCCCGGGCTTCGGCTCGAACCGCTCCTGCGCGGCCCGCGCTCCTTCGGGCCTGGTCGGAGTCGGATCACGCACGGCCCCCGCATTGTAGCGCGCCCCGGCTCGCGCCCGCGCTCTCGCCCACGCCCACGCCCACGCCCACGCTCGCGCCCACGCCCTCCCCTACTCCATCACCTTCGCCCCCACCGCCCCGAACGCCAGCGATCCGCACGCGTAGAGCGCCGGCAGCCACAGCGCGACGCCCAGCATGTCCGGCTCCCGGTAGGCGAACGCACCCGCGTGCACCAGCAGCGCCTCGACCAGGGGCCCGACGACCGCCGCGATCACCGCCAGCGCCACCGCGAGCCACGTCCGCGCGAGCCACGCGAAGAGCCCCGCCGCGCCCGCGAGGAGCACGACGAGCCGCGCGCCGTGCGACACCGGGAGATACCCGCTCATCGCGTAGAGGCCCGTGAACACGGCGAAGCCGGCGAGCGCCTCGCCCCACGACAGCTGCCGCCCCGGGCGCGTCCCGGTCAGCCGCTCGGCGACCGGATACGACAGGCCGACGAGGAGCCCCGCCGCTCCGAAGAGGGGCGGCGTCCAGATGGCCATCTCGAACAACCACGGCCGCGCGTAGACCGTGGTCCCGCTGTGGGTGTGGAACGCGTCGAGCCCCGCGCCCCCGACCGCGCTGAACACGAAGAGCAGGGCGATGCGGCCGAGAGGTCCTGCGCCGCGGCCGCGGCTCGGGCTCAGTGATGACGTCGCGCGATCCACATGAACGAGTCGAAGCGCGGGACGAACACGAAGCGGTCCGCGCGCGAAGGGGCGTCGTTGCGCGAGGGACGCGTCGCTTCGCGGTCGATGCCGAAGCCGACGATGGGGTGCGGCGCGGCCTGCGGCGGGACGACCGGCGCCTCGGCGCAGCCGGCGAGGGTCGCGGCGATGGCGGCGACTCCGAAGAGAACGGGCAGGCGGGGGAGGTTCATGCGGTGGGTCCTCTCCCGCAGAGGCTACGCCCACGGGGTGCGCACGCAAACGGCGACGCGCGTCACCCGCTCGGGCGACAGGGCCCGGGCCCGGGCGTTACGCGCGATTGCCAGACCCTTCCGGCCGCGCGGCCGTAGGATCCGGGCGGGCGAGCCGCGCGCGAGACGAGCGAACCGAGAGCGAACGAGAGCGAGGGGAGAGCCATGTCCATGCCGGTCCCGGTCGACGGAGCGAACGCCGAGAAGCCCCGCATCCCTGCTTCACGCCGCTGGCGCATGATGGGGCTCGCCCTCGGCTTCCTCGTGGCCGGCGTCGGCGCGTGGCTCGCCTTCCACCGGCCCGGTCCGGCCATGCCCGCCCGCGCGATCGGCGCTCGCCTCGATCTCGCCGCCGGCGACGTCACGGTCACCGAGGCGGCCGCCGCGACGAAGGCCCTCTCCGGCGCGCCGCTCGCCATCGGGTCGCGTATCGCCACCGGCAAGGGAGCCCGCGCCCTGGTGCGCACCGGCGACGGGGCCGCCGTGTTCCTCCGGGGCGACACCGAGATCGTGCTGCTCGAGCACGGCATCGACCTCGCCAAGGGCGAGCTCTGGCTCGACGCTCCGCGCGCCGAGTCGGACGCCATCGAGGTGAAGCTCGGCGACGACACGGTGCGCGCCTCGGATGCGGGGCTCAGCGTGCAGCGGGGCGGCGACGACGCGAGCGTCTACGTCGCGCGGGGCCTCGCGATCCTCACGTCGCCCGGCGGGCGCGTCGAGGTCAACGCGGGCGAGCGCGGCGCGGCGCACGCGAAGGAAGCCCCCAAGGTGAGCGCGGTCGCCTTCTGGCAGGACTGGACCGGAGGCATGGCCGACCAGCGCCCGCTCCACGGCGCGGCGGGGAGCGGCTCGGGGCGCATCTACGGCATCAACCCGTTCGCGGCGCCGGGCTCCCCCGCGCACGCGCTCGGCGTCGCGCAGCAGACGGTGCACGCAGTGCTGCGCGGCGGTATCGCCGAGACCGAGGTGGACCAGACGTTCTCGAACCCGGGCAGCCAACCGCTCGAGGGCTGGTACTGGTTCACCGTCCCCGCCGACGCGGTCGTCACGAGCTTCGCGCTCGAGACGAACGGGCAGCTCGTCGAGGGCGAGGTCGTCGAGAAGCGCGAGGCGGCAGCCAAGTACGCGGCGGCGGTCCGGCAGTCGTACGACCCGGCCCTGCTCGAGTGGGTCGATGGCCGCAGCTACCGCGCGCGCATCTACCCGATCCCGGCCAGCGGCACGCGACGCGTCGTGCTGCGGTACACGCAGCTCCTGCCGACCGTCGAGGGCAAGCTCCGCTACGTGTACCCGCTCCGGTCGGCGGATCCGGTGCGCTTCGACGAGTTCGCGCTCTCGGTCGACGTCGGCGACGCAGCGCAGAAGGGCGGCGCGCGCCTGGCGACGTCGCTCGACGCCACCGTCGAGCCAGGCGGCAAGCTCGTGACGATGCGGCGGAGCGGGTACGTCCCGCAGGCCGACTTCCAGCTCGAGGTGACGCCGCCCAAGCAGGCGCCCCTCCGCGCGTGGCGCTTCGCCGCCGGCGCCGACCAGGCCGACTACGTGATGATTCGCTACGCGCCGGAGATCGACTTCGCGAGCATGCCGCCGCAGAAGGGCGCGGTCGTCGTGGTGGTCGACACGTCGGCGAGCGGCGACGAGACGGCGCGGCAGCTCCGCACCGCGGAGGCGGAGGCGATCCTGCGGGCCCTGTCGGAAGAGGACCGCTTCGCGCTCGTGTCGGTCGACGTGTCGTCGACGGTGCTCTACCCGGAGAAGGGCCTCGCCCCGGCCACCGACGCGAGCATCGCGGCGGCGCTCGAGCGCCTCAGCGAGCACGGGGGCGGGGGCGCGACCGACCTCGGGTCGATGTTCGAGCCGGCGCTGGACCTGCTGCACGGGAGCGAGCAGCCGGCCATCGTCTACGTCGGCGACGGCGCACCCACGTCGGGGGAGACGAGCCCGGACGGGCTGATGGACCGGATGCGGCGCTCGCTGGCCGGCTCGCGCGCACGGTTCTTCGCGGTGGGCGTGGGGAGCGACGCGCGGCACGAGCTGCTCGGCGAGCTGACGCGGGCCGGCGGCGGGATGTACCTGCGCGTGGACGACGCCGAGCAGGCGACCGACGAGGCGCTGCGCCTGACGAGCGCGATCAAGACGCCCACGCTGACCGACGTGAGCGTGGTGCTCGACGCGGCGCTCGACCAGCCGTTCTACTCGGCGACGGGCAAGCTCTCGCGCGGCGAGGAGCTGGTGCTCCTGGCGCGCACGCACCGCGCGCTGCCGCCGAAGGTGACCATCCAGGGGCGCATCGCGGGGAGCGACGTGACGCGCGAGTACCCGCTCGACGTCGAGTCGGGCGTCGTGACCGGGTTCGTTCCGTCGCTCTGGGCCTCGGAGTACGTGCGGCGCCTGCTGGGGAGCGGCGCGAACGCCGACGAGAGCCGCGCGAAGGTGCTGGACCTGGGGCTGACGTACGGGCTGATGACGCCGTACACGAGCATCCTCGCGCTCGACAGCGAGTCGGCGTACGCGCGTCAGGGGATCACGCGGCGCAAGTCGGGGCTGCGAGGGGTGAAGCTCTCGCAGCTCGAGCCGGCGGACGAGCGCGCGCTCGCCGCGGAGTACGCGGGCCTGCGGTCGATGGGAGGATGCGAGGCGGAGAGCCGCTCGAAGAGCGACAACGCGGCGCCGGCGGCGCCGGCAGTGGCGGCGAGCGCCGCGGTGGACACGCCGGCCACGAGGGACCCGGCGCCCGCCGAGGAGTCGGTGGCCGCGGCGACCGCGACGGCGGCGCCGCCCCCGGCCGCGAATGCGCAGACGATGGCGCCTCCGATGGCGGCGCCGGGCGGGGCTCGCGCCGGGCTTGCCGCGCACTCACCGGTGACCGCGCCGAAGCCGCTCGTGGAGCTTCCCCCCGCGCTGAAGGCGGCCGACCGGAACCGCGAGCTCGCGAAGAAGGCCGAGCTTCCCCCGCCGGCACCGCCGAGCGCGCGCGTGGCGCGCCGTCCCCTCGGCACGTGCAGCGACGCGGCCAGCCGCCCGCTCGCCGAGCGCATCGTCCTCTGGAAGAAGCGCCTCGCTCGCGCGCTCCAGCCGGGCGAGATCGTCACACAGTACGAGAGCGCGCGCGTCGCGTGCGAGCTGCCGGACTGGCGCGACCAGGCGGCGTTGCTCGATCTGCTCCAGCAGGGCATCGCGACCGAGGACGCCGCGCAGGCCCTCCTCGCGAACCTCGCGAGCGAGCCGGACGCGCAGCGCTACGTGGCTCGCGCGATCCTGCGACGCACCGTCGACACGCGCCTCGCGGCGGCGGTGGCGCGCGTGCTCTTCGGCGGCCGGGTCGACTGGGCGAAGGTGGACCGGGAGCTCCTCGATCTCGACAAGCCGGACGCCCGCGAAGCGCACCTCCGCGAGGCGATGCTGGTGGCGCCCGGCGATCCGGAGGGGGACGTGCGGCTCGTGCGGCTGCTGGTCACGGACGGCAAGCGCGCCGACGCGCTCGCCTACGGGCGGCGCCTCCGCGACCGGGGCCTGCTGACGCCGACCCTGGCCCAGGCGCTGGGCGACGTGCTGGCCGACGCCGGGGCGACCGACGAGGCGATGCGGACGTACTCC
>JBEKGQ010000523.1:0-5465 GCA_050012715.1 Polyangiaceae bacterium | reverse complement strand
GTCGCGACCGCCGTGTTCCTGGCGTTCCTCCTCTGGCGCGTCCGGCCCTTCTTCGGCGGGGCCGGGGGGAGCGCCGGGCGCGAGGCGCGGCGAGCCGCGCAGGCGCGCGTCGAGGCCGCGAAGACCGACCCGGAACGCGCGCTCGCCCTGTGCGACGCCGCGGACCTCGTGCGCGCCGGCGAGGCGAAGTGGATGTACCTCCGCGCGATGCGCACCGATCCGGCGTCGGCCGAGGTCGTCGCGCGCGTCGTCACCGGGCTCGCGAAGCGACCGCGTACGCTGGAGTCGCTCCTGTGGCGCGCGCTCTCGAGCCGACCGTGGACCGACTCGAAGGAGGCCACGCGCGCCATGCTCGACGCCCTGCGCGCCCTCTACGAGGGCCCGCTGAAGAGCGCGGTGAAGGCGAAGGCCATGGCCCACGCCCGCGACGCTCTCGTCTGAGCTCAGCGAGCGCCGGTCCCGCCCCACGGCGACACAGCGTGACCCACGCGCTCCGGCGCGCGGGCGGTCGCGGTCGGGATGCTCGCGCCGCGCCCGAGGCCGTCGTCGGCGAGGATCATCGGCTCGCGCACGAGGCGCGGGGGAGCCTCCGCCCCGGCGCGCGTGCCGGCGGTGCAGCCGGCGCCGAAGAGGACGATGGATGCGATAGACAGCAGACGGATCGATGCCTTCACGGTGGACCTCCGTGCATGAAAAGACGCGGCGGGCGCGCCGACTGCGCGTCCGTGTGGAGCTACAACATGGCTCTGCGAATGCGCATCGTCACGGATCGCTTTCGCGGGGCTGGAATGCAAGAATGCATGGGCAATGTTCGAGTGGGACGACGCGCGGCACTTCCTCGCCGTGCACCGCAAGGGCTCTCTCTCCGCGGCGGCGAAGCAGCTCGGCGTGAACCAGTCGACCGTCGGCCGGCGGCTCGCGACCCTCGAGGAGCACCTCGGCGCGAAGCTCTTCTTCCGCACGCGCGACGGCTACCGCATCGCGCCGGCGGGCGAGCGCCTGCTCCCCCACGCCGAGCGCATGGAGGACGAGGCGACGTCCATCTCGCGCGAGATTGCCGGCGAGGAGACCGCCCTCACCGGCACGGTGTGCGTCACCGCGGGCGACCTCTTCGGCCCGGTGATCATCGCCCCGCTCCTCGTCGACCTCCACGCGCGCTACCCGGACATCGACCTCGAGCTCGACACCGACAACCGCCTGCGCAGCCTGACCAAGCGCGAGGCGGACATCGCGGTCCGCATCGGCAACGTGGCCGAGAGCGGCGTGGCGGCGCGCAAGGTGTGCGAGTTCGGGAGCGCGGTCTATGCGTCGAAGGGCTACCTCGCCGCCCACGGCCGCCCGCGCGACGGCGACTGGTCGGGCCACCACTTCATCGGGTTCTCCGAGACGCGGGAGATCATGGAGGCCCGCTGGATCGAGGAGCACGCGGCGAAGGGCCGCGTCGTCTTCCGGGGCAAGGGGTCGCTCCCGCAGCTCGTCATGGCGAAGGCCGGCCTCGGCATCGCCGCGCTCCCTTGCTACGCGGGCGACGCGGAGGCCGACCTCGTGCGCCTCATCCCGGTGTCGCAGATCATGAAGGCGAGCGTGTGGCTCGTGGTGCACGAGGACATGCGCCACGCCGGGCGCATCCGCGCTTGCATCGAGCTGCTCGCCGACGGGCTGCGCGCCCAGTCGAGGCTCATTCGCGGACATTGAGGTGCCCACGTTCGGTTAAACACCGTTGCGGGCGGAAGGTTCACGCTCCTGGGGCGCCAATCGGGCGTTCAGGCAGAGACTGGAGGGGCCCGGACGAACCCGTCGCTGACGCTCCGGGTTCCGAGTCAGGGTGGCGGCCAGAACACCGTCGGCAGCGCGTGTCGGTGGAGGAGCGACAGCCAGTCCATCAGCGCCGCCACCGTGATGTGCACGAGGAAGCCCTGGTAGATGCTCTTCGTCCGCATCGACAGCGAGCCCAGCGCGATGCCGGCGACGATGGCGCCGTTGACCTCGAGGAAGGGCTTGCCGAAGTGGATCATGACGTAGGGCACCACCATCGCGAAGATGGCGCCCGAGCCGAAGCTCCGCCGGAGCGCGCCGAGCCAGAAGCCGCGGAAGAACATCTCGAGGCCGAAGAACTGCGCGAAGTACATCGCCTCCCAGCAGAGGAAGTCGTACCAGGAGCGCGAGGCCTCCTTGTAAAACGGGTAGTACGCGCCGAAGTCCGGCTGCCGCGACACGACGAGGAGCAGCGGCAGCACGATGGCGAGGAAGAGCCCGTAGATCCACGCGTGCTGGAGGAAGCCGCGCCCGCGGAAGCCCATGTCGAGGAGCGAGTCCTCGCGGAAGCAGAGCTTCCAGATCGGGAACGGGATGACGTACCCGAAGATGCGCGCGAAGGCCCACCAGCCGAAGCTGTAGAGGTCGTCGAACTGGGCGAGCTTGATGACCTTCGGGTGCAGCACGTCCATGTGGACGAGCCACGGGCGGATGCCCGACTGGTAGTAGGCGCCGCCGCCGTAGGACTCCTGCAGCGTCAGGATGACCGCGCACATCGCGAGCGCAACGAAGGGGCGAAGGTCCGTCTTCCCTTCCGCCTTGAGCTTCGCGCGCCAGACGAGGGCGGCGTCGTCGAGCTCCTGCCAGGTGCCGCGGAAGAACCGCCAGAGCGCCGGCAGCAGGATGAGCAGGACCGGGATGGGGAGGATCGGCTGGACCGTCTGGAGGAAGCCACTGAACCAGCCCGCGTCGGGCGCGATCGGCGGCGGATCCAGCGTCAAAGCACGCGGAGACTAGACGACCTTCGGGAGGCTGTGGCCTGTGATTAATTCACAGGCCCTAGGATGGTAGGCGAGGGATTGCTACATCACTGGACCCCACGATGAGCGACGACACCGCCAAGGCGACCGGTCCGACCAAGCTGCCCAACTTCGTCCTCGACCTCGTGGAGGCCGACGTGGCGGCCGGCAAGAACGGCGGCCGGGTGACGACGCGGTTTCCCCCCGAGCCGAACGGGTACCTCCACATCGGGCACTCGAAGGCGATCTGCCTCAACTTCGGCATCGCGCAGGCGGTCCCCGGCGCGAAGTGCAACCTCCGCTTCGACGACACGAACCCGAGCGTCGAGGAGGACGAGTTCGTCCGCTCCATCCAGGCCGACGTGAAGTGGCTCGGCTTCGACTGGGGAGAGAACCTCTTCTTCGCGTCGGACTACTTCCCGAAGATCTACGCCATCGCCGAGAAGCTCGTCGAGCAGGGCAAGGCCTACGTCGACAGCCAGACGCTCGAGGAGATGCGCGCGGGGCGCGGCAGCTTCTACGAGCCGGGGCGCGTCAGCCAGTACCGCGACCGCAGCGTGGCGGAGAACCTCGATCTGCTCCGCCGCATGAAGGCGGGCGAGTTCCCCGACGGCGCGCACGTCCTCCGGGCGAAGATCGACATGCAGTCGTCCAACCAGAACCTCCGCGACCCGGTGATGTACCGCATCAAGCGCCACCACCATCACCGGACGGGCGACGCGTGGTGCATCTACCCGATGTACGACTTCGCCCACGGCTACTGCGACGCGATCGAGGGCGTGACCCACTCGATCTGCACCCTCGAGTTCGAGGATCACCGGCCGCTCTACGACTGGTTCCTCGATCAGACGCCGGACTTCGACCCGCGCCCGCACCAGACCGAGTTCGCGCGCCTGAACCTCACGTACATGACGCTGTCGAAGCGCAAGCTGAAGCAGCTCGTCGAGGGCGGGCAGGTGAAGGGCTGGGACGACCCGCGGATGCCGACGCTCGCCGGCCTGCGGCGCCGCGGCTACACGCCGGAGGCGATCCGCGCCTTCTGCGATCGCATCGGCGTCTCGAAGCGGAACAGCTTCGTCGACGTGACGCTGCTCGAGCACGCCGTGCGCGAGGACCTGAACGCGCGGTGCCGGCGCGCGATGGGCGTCGTGCGGCCGCTGCGCGTCGTCCTCGAGAACTACCCCGAGGGGCAGGACGACGCGTTCGACGCGCCCTGGCAGCCGGACGACCCGTCGAAGGGCGGGCGCGCGGTGCCGTTCTCGCGCGTGCTCTACATCGAGCGGGAGGACTTCGCCGAGGTGCCGCCGAAGGGCTTCTTCCGCCTCTCGCCGGGCGGCGAGGTGCGCCTGCGGCACGCGTGCATCATCAAGTGCGAGCGCGTGGTGAAGGACGACGAGGGCGAGGTGGTCGAGCTCCGCTGCTCGTGGGACCCGGACTCGCGCGGCGGCAACGCGAAGGACGGGCGGAAGGTCAAGGGCACGCTCCACTGGGTGTCGGAGAAGCACGGCCTGCCGGCGGAGGTGCGCCTCTACGACCGCCTCTTCGCGACCGAGCGCCCGGGCGAGGACGAAGGGCGCGACTTCCTCGACGAGCTGAACCCGGCGTCGAGCGAGGTGGTCACCGGTCGCGTGGAGCCAGCGCTCGCCGCGATGCAGCCGGGCGAGCGCGTCCAGCTCGAGCGCGTGGGCTACTTCTGCGTCGACCCGGACTCGAAGCCGGGCGCGCTCGTCTTCAACCGCACCATCGGGCTCAAGGACTCGTGGGCGGCGAAGGCGGGCAAGTAGGCGACGTGAGGCGGGCCACGGCGCGGTCCTTCCCGAGGATCGCGATGACGTCGTAGAGCCCCGGGCTCGCCGTGCGCCCGGTGAGCGCGACGCGCGCGGCCTGCGCGACGTCCTTGATCTGGAGCCCCTTCGCCGCGAGCCACGTCACGACGAGCGCCTCGATGGCCGGCGCCGTCCACGGCTCGGACCGCGCGACGACGTCGGCGAAGTCCTTCAGCATCGCCAGGTTCGGGGGCGTCAGGAACTTCGTCGCCGCCGCCGCGTCGACGACCGGCGGGTCGCGGAACACGAAGTCCAGCCGGTCCGCCGCGTCGGCGAACGTCGTCGCGCGCTCGCGAATGAGCGCCACGCTCGCCTTCACGTGCTCCTCGCTGAGCCCCTCGAGCCCGCGCGCCAGGAGGAACGGCAGGAGCCGCTCGGCGTACTCGTCGTCGCCCATGAGCCGCGGCGTCTTCAGGTGCTCGTGATTGATCGCGAGGAACTTCTTCGCGTCGAACTTGCCGTCGCTCCGGTTGCAGTGCTCCCAGTCGAACGCCTCGACCAGCTCGCCAATCGAGAACACCTCCTGGTCGCCGTGGGACCAGCCGAAGCGCGCCAGGTAGTTGAGGACGGCCCGCGGCGAGTACCCCTGCGTCCGGTACTCCGTGACGCTCACCGCGCCGTGGCGCTTCGAGAGCTTCTCGCCGTTCGGCGCGAGCATCATCGGCAGGTGCGCGAACTGGGGCACCTTCGCGCCAAACGCCTCGTAGAGGAGGATCTGCGGCGGCGTGTTGACCATGTGATCGCGCCCGCGCGCCACGAGGGTCATCCCCATCGCGACGTCGTCGACCACCGCGCCGAAGTTGTAGAGCGGCACGCCGTCGCTCCGCACGAGGACGAAGTCCTGCTGCGCGGCGTTCGGCGTCGT
>JBEKGQ010000522.1:0-7676 GCA_050012715.1 Polyangiaceae bacterium | reverse complement strand
CCGCGAAGAAGGCGCTCACCGCGGCCTCGACGCCGGCGGAAGCGGCGGCTCCCGCGCCGGCCACCCCGGCGGCGCAGGCGCCCACCGCCGCTCCGCCGGCGCCCGCGAAGTCCTAGCGCGCGATCGCGGCCTTTCCCCCGCGCCCCCGGGGTGCGCACGTCGCACCCCGGGGCGATGTGGGAGAGCGCACCCCTGTGCACCCGCTGTGCCCGCCCGCTGCACGGTTGCTTGCAACGATGGGCCGCCTCGTGCGTCCATCGGATATGCGCACCTCACGACTCCTCGCGCTTCTCGTCGTCGTCGCGGCCTCGGTCCTCGGCGGTTGCTACGTCGACTCCGGGCCCCCCGGCCCGTACTACGGCCGGCCCGCCGGCCCCGTCGTCTACGGCCACACCTACGAGTGGCACAACTACGGGCGCCCCCCGCCCCCCCGGTAGGACAGGCGCGCCCTACGCGGGCTTGCCCGCCTTCTTGACGAGGTCCTTGATGCGGTCCGCGCCCACCCCGGCGCTCTTGCCGATCGCCTTGAGGACCTCGGCCTCCTTCTTGTCGATGCCTTTGCTCGCGTGCGCGACGAGGGCGGCGAAGTAGAGGCCCGCCTCGGCCTGCCCGAGGGCCGCGAGCTCGGCGCCGACCGCCGCCGCGCGCTTCTCGACCGACTCCGCGTCGGCCTTCTTCGCGCAGTCCGCGACGAGGTCCTCCGCCTCCCACTCGACGACGGCCCCCGACGAGAGGATCTCGACCGCGCGGACGATGGCGTCGGTCTCCTCCGGGTCGACGACGCCGTCGGCGCGCGCGGCGAGGTAGCCCGCCTCGACCGCGCACTTGAACACCTCGTTCTGCTTGGGGACCTTCAGCTCGGCGCGGATGCTTTCGGCGCGGGACTCGAGATTCGCGATGTCGGCTTTGGCCATGGCGTCGAGAATACCCGGGTCGCGGTGGCGTGGTAGACCCGCCGTCAGCCCATGAGCCCCGCGGAGCGCCACGCCAAGCTCGTTCGCGAGATCGACGCCCACAACTACCGCTACTACGTGCTCGACGACCCGTCGGTGACCGACGCGGCGTTCGACGGCCTCTTGCGCGATCTGCGCGCGCTCGAGAAGGAGCACCCCGAGCTCGTCACGCCGAGCTCGCCGACCCAGCGCGTGGGCGGCGAGGCGCGGACGAAGGTCGCGCAGGTGAAGCACGACGTGCGCATGATGTCGCTCGACAACGCGTACTCCGAGGACGAGCTGGCGGAGTTCCACCGCCGCATCGAGGACGGGCTCCCCGACGGCGAGGTCCCGCGCTTCTGCGTGGAGCCGAAGCTCGACGGCGCGAGCATCGAGGTCGTCTACGACCGCGGGCTCCTCGTGCAGGCGAGCACGCGCGGCGACGGCGAGACGGGCGAGGACATCACGAACAACGTGCAGGCCCTCCGCTACATGCCGCACCGGATCCCCTACGAGGGCAAGGTCACGCTGCGGGGCGAGGTCGTCATCTACCGGCGCGACTTCGAGGCCATCAACGCGCAGCGCGAGGCGGACGGCCTCCCCACGTTCGCGAACGCGCGCAACGCCGCCTCGGGCTCGCTCCGCATGCTCGATCCGCGCGAGGTGCGGGCGCGCCCGATGCGCGCGCTCTTCTACCAGCTCGTCGAGGGACCGAAGGTGGCCAAGACGCAGAGCGAGACGCTCGCGTGGCTCGAGGCGCAGACGCTCCCGACCCACCGCCGCGAGAAGGTCGTCGACTGGGAGGGCGTCTGGGGCGTCATCCAGACGATCGACGGCGCGCGCGAGGGCTACCCCTTCGAGACCGACGGCGCGGTCATCAAGGTCGACGCGTACCGGCACCAGGACATGCTGGGCATGACGTCGAAGTTCCCGAAGTGGGCGATGGCGTACAAGTTCGCGGCGGAGAAGGCGCGGACCAAGCTGCTCGACATCCTGGTCCAGGTGGGGCGCACGGGGACGCTGACCCCGGTCGCGGTGCTCGAGCCGGTCGAGCTCGCGGGCACCACCGTGTCGCGCGCGACCTTGCACAACGCGAGCATGGTCGCCCAGCTCGACGTGCGGATCGGGGACTTCGTCTACATCCAGAAGGCCGGCGAGGTGATTCCCCAGGTGATGGGCGTCGACGCCACCGCGCGCGTCGGCCACCCGAAGAAGTTCCAGATGCCGGAGACGTGCCCCTCGTGCGGCACCCCGGTCGTGCGCGAGCTGAAGGCGGCCACGTGAAGGACGTGGCGGACCTCTACGCGCTGACGACCGAGACGGTCGCGTCGCTCGAGCGCATGGGCCGCAAGAGCGCGGAGAACGTCGTGGCGTCGATCGCGCGGTCGAAGGAGCGGCCGCTCGACCGCCTGCTCGTGGGCCTCGGGATCCCGCAGGTCGGGCAGGTGGCGGCCAAGCAGCTCGCGGAGGAGGGCGGCACGCTCGAGAAGATGCTCGCGTGGACGCCGGAGGAGGCGCGCGAGCACGTGGGCGCCATCCGCGGCTTCGGGCCCAAGATGGTCGACAGCGTGGTGGAGTACCTGACCGACCCGGAGCAGCTCGCGCTCATGCAGAAGCTCGTGAAGCTCGGCGTCGGGCGCCCGCAGCCGATGGCGGAGGTCGCGGCCGAAGGGCCGCTCAAGGGCGCGAGCTTCTGCGTGACCGGCGTGCTCTCGAAGAAGCGCGAGGACGTGCACGCGGACATCCGCGCCGCCGGCGGCGAGGTGCACGACGCGGTGAAGAAGAACACGACGTACCTCGTGGCGGGCGACAAGACGGGCAAGAGCAAGCTCGATCAGGCCAAGAAGCTCGGGACCAAGGTGTTGAACGAGGGCGGGCTCTACGAGCTCATCGCCGGCGCCGGCGCATAAATCGTCACCGGCGTCCGTCACAGCCTCCGCGAGCCCGCGTTCTTCCGAGCACCCCTCGTGTCGTGTGAATCACTCGACACGTGCTCATGAAAATCGCACTGCAAGGAGACGCCCATGACCCGTTCGCTCGCCTTCCTCGCCCCCTTCGTCCTCGCCGCCTGCGCCAGCGCCGCCGAGCCGCCGTCGTCGCCGGTCGCCAGCCCGATCGACACCCTGCGTGCCGGCGGCACGTTCGGCTTCGTCCTCGCCGAGTCCGACCCGGGCAAGCGCCTCCAGGCGAAGTGCGCGACGGACCACCCGGGCGACGCCGCCGGCGCCGCCGCCTGCTACGACGCGGTGAAGGTCGAGGCCGACCGCGAGGGCATCCGCTTCTCGCTCGACGCCCAGGGCCGCCTCGTGTGGACCTCGTACGGCGCGGAGGACGGCAAGCCCGTGTCGTACGTCGAGGGGCCCCTCGAGCCGTCCCTCGACAGAGACGGCTCGATCAACGCCAAGCAGCTGGAGCGCCCGCACGGCCTGCAGGTCGACGCGAAGAACTTCCCGGTCGACGCGGTGCTGCGCTTCCAGGTCATCGACGCGGACACGGTGGTGATGCCCGATCCGCACAAGGGCAAGCTCGTCTTCCGCCGCCGCCCGGTGGAGGGTGGTTGATCCAGTAGGAGTCGTGGGGACGCCTCCACCACGGTCGCCCGAGGTGGGGGTGACTACGCCTGATCTCCCAGCAGGCTCGCTGGTTTCGCCGGCGAAGACCCCGACTGCGCATCCAGCGACGCGGTATCATTTCACTTCGGTCTGATCCTTGCGAGGAGCCGCGCGGGGATCCCGGAGGGACGCGCGATGCGGTCGACGAAGAAGCTCTTGGCGGCAAGCACGCTCGCGGTCGTCGTGGTGGCGTTCGGCGCCTGCGGGGGCGGCGGCGGCAACGGCGCGGGCAACCCCGACGGGGGCGGCGGGGGAGGCGCCGACTCGGGCCTCGGTCACGGCGACGGCGGGCCCTCGTTCGGCAGCGACGCCGGGATGGTCAACCCGTCGACGACGTGCGACGCGGGCTGCCCGATGGGCACCACGTGCGACTTCGGCGTGTGCCTCCCGCCGCAGGCCACGTGCGTGACCAACGCGGACTGCGAGGACGACACGTACTGCAGCTCGTCGCAGTGCGTGCCCTACGGCTCGCCGCCGTCGGACACGAAGAACGATCCCACGTGCGCCCAGGTCGTGCCCCCGGGGGCGTTCGCGCCGACGGTGCTGTGCGAGTTCGCCACCGCGCCCGCCGGCGATCCGTTCCCGACGTTCCTCGACGTGCAGGCGACGCCCATCGTCGCCAACTTCGACTTCTCGACCGAGGGCGTGGCGGCGATCCCGAGCATCGTCGCGCCGTTCACCGCGACCGTCCCGGGCGGCTACACCGAGACGCAGGGGATCATCCGCGTCCTCCGCGGCAGCGACTGCACGCTGCTCGCGAACCTCGGGGGCGTCGACCTCGATGGCGACGGCGTCATCGACTACGTCAACTCGCCCTCCGCGGTCGCGGTGGCCGATCTCAACGGCGACAGCATCCCGGAGATCGTCGCGTTCATGGGCGACCGCACGACGGTGGCCTTCACCCGCACCGGCACGAACACGTGGAAGCCGCTCTGGCCCAAGGTGAAGGCGACGCTGGCCGACGGCGTCACGCCGTTCGTCTGCATGGCCGACGGGACGTACGACCTCGCCCCGGGGAGCGGCCCGAACCTCGACGTGTGGTCCGGCCCTTCCATCCACGACGTCAACGACGACGGCGTGCCGGAGATCATCCGCGAGGGCTACGTCATCGAGGGGAGCACGGGCGTCCTGATGGCGCAGCCGCCGGCCGACTACGCGAGCTACTCGGTCGGCATCCCACCCGTCCTCGCCGACGTCTACAACGACGGGAAGGCCGCCCTCACGACCGGCGCGCACATCTGGGAGTACGACGGCACGGGTAACGCGTGGGTCGAGAAGGCCAGCTACGAGACGGCCACGAGCCCGCCGGGCTGGGCCGGGCTCGCCGACTTCAACCCGTACGACGGCCTGATGGCGCCGGAGATCGTCGTCGCGACGGGCGACGCGACGATGACGATCTACAACCTCGATCACTCCGTCTTCATGAACATGGCGGTCGCCGTCCCCGGCACCGGCGGCGGGCCGCCGACGATCGCCGACTACGACCACGATGGCCTGCCCGAGGTCGGCCTCGCCGGCGAGGACTACTACACGGTGTTCGACCCCGACTGCCAGGCGACGCCCCGCCAGGGCGGCAAGTGCGCCGACCGCACCCACTGCGCGTTCGCGACCGGCGGCGCGTGCCCCGACTACATCCTCTGGTCGACGAAGTCGCAGGACCACTCGTCGAACATCACCGGCAGCTCGGTCTTCGACTTCTCGGGCGCGGGGACGCCCGAGGTCGTCTACGCCGACGAGTGCTTCGCGCGCGTCTTCTCCGGGTTCGACGGCACGGTGCTCTTCTCGCAGTACCACTCGTCGTGCACGTGGATCGAGAACCCCGTCGTGGCGGACGTCGACGGCGACTTCCACTCGGAGATCGTGGTGCCGTCGAACCTCGCCTGCGGGACCGGCACCGCCGGCATCGCGTGCGGCGGGCTCGACGCCAACGGCGTCGACGCGGACTTCGTGGGCGCCCAGTGCCAGGTCGACACCGACTGCATCTCGGGCTCGTGCGTCAGCGGCTACTGCCGGTGCACGACGTCGTCGCAGTGCTGCACGCTCGCGAACGACGCGGCGTGCATCGAGGCCGGCACCCAGTGCGCGCCGCCGCCCACCGGCACGCCCGGCACCGGCAACACGTGCCGCGCGCCGCACCCCCACGGGCTCCAGGGCATCCGCGTCTACAAGGACGCGAAGGACCGCTGGGTGCAGTCGCGCCAGATCTGGAGCCAGCACGCCTACGCGGTCACGCACATCAGCGAGACGGGGACCGTCCCCAAGACGAGCGCGTGGACGGCGAACTGGACCACGACGGGGCTCAACAACTTCCGCCAGAACGTGCCCGGCGAGGGCGACGGGAACCCCATCGGCGACGTCACCGCGCAGGCGGGGCCGTTCTTCACGTGCTCGGGCGGAGAGGCGGTGTTCCACGAGCCGGTGTGCAACCGCGGGACGGCGCCGCTCGCGGCCGGCATCCCCGTGGGCTTCTACGTCGCCGGGGCGAACGTGTGCAGCGCGACGACCGCGACGCCGCTGGGCATCGGGCAGTGCGAGGACGTGAGCTGCACGTGGGCGACGTCGCCGACGTCGCAGGCAGCCCAGGTGAACGTGAAGGTCGTGGCCGACGACGGCGAGACGGTCGCCGAGTGCGACCCGACGAACGACGACGGCCTCGTCGAGAACGTGTTCTGCCTGCCGGCCCAGTGAGGCCCGCCTCGGCACGGCCGCGTCCTCCGCTCAGCCGAAGAGGTCGCGCAGCTTGCCGAGGAAGCTCTTGCGCTCGGGCTGCACGTCCTCGCCGAGCTCCTTCGCGAGCTCCTCGAGGAGCGTGCGCTGCTTCTCGGTGAGCTGCGTCGGCACCTCGATCGTCACCTCGACCCGCTGATCGCCGCGCCCGAGGCCGCCGCGGCGCGGGATGCCCTTGCCCTTGATGCGGAGGACGGTGCCTGGCTGCGTGCCGGCCGGGACGCGGAGCTTGCCCTTGCCGTCGAGGGTGGGCACCTCGACCTCGCCGCCGAGGGCGGCGTGGGTGAACGTCACCGGCACCGTGCAGAGGACGTCGTCCGCGTCGCGGCGGAAGAACGTGTGCGCGCGCACCTGCAGCGTGATCTCGAGGTCGCCGGCCGCCTTGTCGGGGCGGGGCTTGTTGCCGGCGCCGGTGACGAGCTTCGTCGCGCCGGCGTCGACGCCGGCCGGGATGGTGACCTTCACCGACTCGGTCGCCGACACGAGGCCGCTGCCGCGGCAGCCGCTGCACGGCGTGCGGACGGTCCGGCCGGTGCCGCGGCACTTGGAGCACGTCCGCTCGACGGCGATGGGAAAGATGCCCTGCTGGAAGCGCACGCGGCCGCGCCCGTTGCACGCGTTGCACGTCTCGGGCGACGTGCCGGACGCCGCGCCGCTCCCGCTGCAGTCGGCGCACGCCACGACGCGCTCGTAGCGGAGCGACTTCTCGCAGCCGAACGCCGCCTCCTCGAACGTCAGCTCGAGCTCGCGCTTGATGTCACCCTTGTCGCCCCGGCCGACGCCGAAGACGCCGAGGAGGTCGCCCAGGATGCCGTCGATGGCGATGTCGCTGATGTCGACGAAGCCCCCGGGGAAGGGACCGCCGGACCCGAACGGTGAGCCCGGTTCCTCCGCGCGGTGGCCGAAGCGGTCGTACATGCCGCGGCGGTTGGGGTCGGAGAGGACCTGGTACGCGAGGGCGACCTCCTTGAACCGCTCGTGCGCGGCAGGGTCGTTCTGGTTGCGGTCGGGGTGGTTCAGGGCAGCTAGCCTCTTGAACGCGCTCTTGATTTCCTCGGGCGGCGCATCACGCCTCACCCCGAGGACGTCGTAGTGGTCCCGCGCCGCCATGCGTCGACGGTGGGACGTAGCACAGCGTGGGCGGCCCTGCTCGGCGTCGCGGCGTTCGCTCACGCTGGACGAATTCAGTCCATCTGTGACGATCGACCTGTTGCGGAACACTGCCGTTGGAAGGACGCGGCGGTGGCTGCTACCTGGAGAGCCTTGAGCCTGCGCGTCGTCCGGCCCGAGCCGCCCCGCAACGAGCAGCACGCCCTCCTCCGAGCGGTGCTGAGGCGGTGCCGCGCGGAACGCGCCCAGACGACGCCGGTCGTGGTGTTCGACCTCGACGGGACGCTGATGGACA
>JBEKGQ010000521.1:0-5480 GCA_050012715.1 Polyangiaceae bacterium | reverse complement strand
CTCGTGACGCCGAAGCGGGCGTCGTCTTCCACCGTGAGGTTCCAGATCTCCACGACGGGGATGCACGGATCGGGGGGAGCGAAGCTGGTCAGGTTGCCCGCCGCGTGCACGGTCGTCGGCTCGTGCAGATAGGTCGTCAGCCCGGCGCCGGTCGGATAGGCCGACAGCTTGCGGGTCGCCTGGTCGTAGTCGACGAGGAGGTTGTCGCTGGTCGAGGAGCCACCGCTAAAAGCGGCGCCTCCCGCGAGCATCACGACGCTCGCAGATAGACCGCTCCACAGCAGCATACGGATCTTCATGGGCTCCTCCGACGCGCGCAGCGATTGTCCCATCGCCGCACGGATGACGCACCGACCCCACCGAAACCATACCATGTTACGCACTCCAAGCGCACGAACTTCCCCCAGAATTCTCCCACACGGTGAGCAGACGGCCCACGCTCGTCCCCCACCCCACCACCACCCCACCCACCACCCCAACACCAGAGCGCCACGACCTCTCGCACCCATGGAGCCTGCTTGCGACACCGCGCCACGCCGGAGTAGGTTGCGCCGGCAAGAAGCGCGTCCAGGAGCGAGATGGCCAACAAGACCGTTCATTTACCGATGGTGGACGCCACGCCGCCGAACCGTCGCCAGGACACCTGGTGGGTCGGCCCGGCCCTCACCGTCACCATCCTCGTCGGGTTCATCGTCTACGCGACGTTCCGCGCCTTCGAGGGCACGTCGTACGAGTGGGGCGCGTACCTCTCGCCGTTCTACTCGCCGCTCCTCAGCACCTCGTGGGCCAAGGGCGGGCCGCTCGCGTTCCTCACGCCGGCGATGCTCATCCTCCCGGGGCCCGCCTCGTTTCGCTTCACTTGCTACTACTACCGCAAGGCCTACTACCGCTCGTTCGCGTGGGACCCGCCCGCGTGCGCCATCGGCGAGCGGTCGGCGCATCGCTACAACGGGGAGACCAAGCTCCTCCTCTTCCAGAACCTGCACCGGTACGCGATGTACGTCGCGGTCATCTTCCTCGTCATCCTGTGGAAGGACGCGATCGTCGCGGTCATCGGCTGGCCCGACGGCGTGCACGTGGGCCTCGGCACGCTCGTCATGATCGTGAACTGTGTGCTCCTCAGCGGCTACACCTTCGGTTGCCACAGCTTCCGCCACCTCATCGGGGGCGGCGTGAACAGCTACTCGACGGCGACGCTCGGCAACGTCCGCCACGGGCTGTGGAAGCTCGTGACGGTGCTCAACGAGCGGCACCAGCCGCTGGCGTGGGCGAGCCTCTTCTCGGTCGTCATCACCGACATCTACATCCGCATGGTCGCCACCGGCGCCATCCACGACGTGAGGCTCTTTTGATGGCCGACGGTAGCAAGTACGAGGTCCACGAGCACGACGTGCTCGTCATCGGCGCCGGCGGAGCAGGGCTCCGCGCCGCCATCGAGGCGAGCTCCGAGGGGGCCAGCGTCGGGCTCGTTTGCAAGTCGCTCCTCGGCAAGGCGCACACGGTGATGGCCGAGGGCGGCGTCGCGGCGGCGCTCGGGTACGTGGAGCCCAAGGACAACTGGAAGGTCCACTTCCGCGACACGATGAAGGGGGGCCGCTACCTGAACCAGTGGCGGATGGCGCAGCTCCACGCGATGGAGGCTCCGGACCGGGTGAAGGAGCTCGAGGAGTGGGGAGCCCTCTTCGACCGCACCGCGGACGGGCGCATCCTCCAGCGCAACTTCGGCGGCCACAAGTACCCGCGCCTCGCCCACGTCGGCGACCGCACGGGGCTCGAGATGATCCGCACGCTCCAGCAGCACGGCATCCACTGCGGGATGCAGGTGTACATGGAGTGCACGGTGACGCGCCTGCTCACCGACGGCGAGCGGATCCGCGGGGCCTTCGGCTACTGGCGCGAGAACGGGCGCTTCGTCCTCTTCCACGCGAAGTCGGTCGTCCTCGCCACCGGCGGGATCGGGCGCATCTTCCGCATCAACTCGAACTCGTGGGAGTGCACGGGTGACGGGCAGGCCCTGGCCTACCTCGCCGGCGCCGAGCTCATGGACATGGAGTTCATGCAGTTCCACCCCACCGGCATGGTGTGGCCGCCGAGCGTCCGCGGCACGCTCATCACCGAGGGCGTCCGCGGCGAGGGCGGCACGCTGCGCAACAAGGACGGCAAGCGCATCATGTTCGGCTACATCCCGGAGCTCTACGCCAACGAGACGGCGAGCACCGAGGAGGAGGCGGACCAGTGGCTCCGCGAGAGCACGTCCGGCCAGGCGTCGAAGGCCAAGCGCACGCCGGACCTCTTGCCGCGCGACATCGTGGCGCGCGCGATCCACAGCGAGGTGAAGGCCGGGCGCGGCTCGCCGCACGGAGGCGTCTTTCTCGACATCCACTCGCGCCGCAGCGCCGAGGACATCAAGCGCAAGCTCCCCGCGATGTACCACCAGTTCAAGGAGCTGGGCGACGTCGACATCACCAAGGAGCCGATGGAGGTCGGGCCGACCGGTCACTACACGATGGGCGGCATTCGCGTCGATCCGGAGACGCAGGAGTCCCGCATCAAGGGGCTCTTCGCGGCCGGCGAGTGCGCGGCGGGGATGCACGGGTCGAACCGGCTCGGCGGCAACTCACTGTCGGACCTGCTCGTCTTCGGGCGCATCGCCGGTCTCCACGCCGCTCGCTATTCGAAGGAGCGGGTCGATCCGCCGGCGCTCGACAAGGGCGAGATCGAGGCCGCCATGCGTGAGGCTCTCGCGCCGTTCGATCGCGCCGAGGGGCCGAACCCGTTCCTCCTGCACGAGGACTTGAAGGACAAGATGCAGACCTTCGTCGGCATCATCCGCACCGAGGAGGACCTGAAGAAGGGCATCGAGAACCTCGAGCGGCTGAAGACGGAGGAGTCGCGCGTGAAGGTGGAGGGCAACCGCCACTTCAACTCGGCCTGGCACCAGGCGGTCGACGTGCGGAACATGCTCATCGTCAGCGAGGCGATGGCGCGCGCGGCCCTCGCCCGCAAGGAGAGCCGCGGCGGCCACGCGAGGGACGACTTCCCCGACATGGACAAGGCGCACTTCGCGAAGGTGAACATCACCCTTCGCGCGACCCCGGCGGGGATGGAAGTCAGCGAGATACCGCTCCCGGACGTGCCGGCCGAGATCCAGAAGGTCCTCGACGAGAAGGAATGAGCGAGCGATGGCAGAAAAGAAAGTGACCCTGAACGTCTTCCGCGGCGACAAGGAGGGCGGCAAGCTCCAGTCGTACGAGGTGGAGACGTACCCGGGCATGGTGGTGCTCGACGCCATCCACGACATCCAGGCCAAGCAGGAGCCCACCATGGCGGTGCGGTGGAACTGCAAGGCCGGTCGCTGCGGCTCGTGCAGCGCGGAGATCAACGGCCGGCCGCGCCTCATGTGCATGACGCGCATGAGCCACTACGCGGAAGGGGAGCCCATCACCGTCACGCCGATGCGGGCCTTCCCGGTCATCAAGGATCTGGTGACCGACGTCTCGTTCAACTTCGAGATGGCGAAGAAGATCCCGCCCTTCGCGCCGCGCCCGCGCGAGAAGGACGGCACGCATCGCATGAAGCAGGAGGACATCGATCGCATCCAGGAGTTCCGGAAGTGCATCGAGTGCTTCCTCTGCCAGGATGTGTGCCACGTCATCCGCGACCACAAGAAGGAGAGCTTCGCGGGCCCGCGCTTCCTCATCTACCTGGCGGGGCTCGACATGCACCCGCTCGACACGCTCGACCGCCGCGCGCTGGTGAAGGACGAGTTCAAGATCGGCCTCTGCAACATCACGAAGTGCTGCAGCGAGGTCTGTCCCGAGAGCATCCGCATCACCGACAACGCCATCATCCCGATGAAGGAGCGCGTGGCGGACGACTTCTACGATCCCGTCCGCTGGCTGCTGAACAAGGTGGGCGGCGGCTCGGGGAAGAAGAAGGCGAGCTTGCCGGTGATCGCGGCCGGCGATCCGCTGGCGCGGACGGCGGCGGCGACGCCGGTCGCGAAGAGCAAGGGCGGCGAGTAGAAAGACGGGAGAGAGGCGAGGGGGCATGACCTACGCATTGAAGCGGCTTTCGCGCGCGAACCTCGAGGCCGCGGTCACCAAGGCGGCGCACTACCGCGACCTCAACCAGCCCGAGGAGGCGGAGAGCATCTGCCGCGACGTGCTCGACGTGGACGCGCAAAACCAGCAGGCGTGGAAGCTGCTCGGACTGGCGATCACCGATCAGTTCGCGACCGGGCAGGTGGGCCTCCTCGAGGAGGCGGTCGAGGCGTTCGATCGGCTGACCGACGAGTACGAGCGCGTCTACCACGTGGGCGTCGCCTGGGAGCGCGCCGCCAAGGCCCACCTCGAGAAGAACGAGGCGCACAGCGCGGTCACCGCGTTCGAGCACGCGCTGCGCCTCTTCGAGAAGGCCGAGGGCATGCGTCCCGAGTCGCCGGACCCGGTCCTCCGCTGGAACCGCTGCGTGCGGCTCCTGTCGAACCACGCGTCGCTGCGCGCGGCCATCCACGCGCCGCGCGAGGACGAGATTCGCCTCGGCGACTGACGGCGGCGACGGGGACGTGCGCGCGCGCGTCGCGGCGTTCGTTCGCGACGGTGCTACCGTTCCATGGGAGTGCCAGTCGCATCGCGAGCGTCGTCGAGGGGGATCCTCGTTCTCGGTGCCGCGAGTCTGGCGTTTGCGGGGTGCGAGGCTTTCTCACTGAACGGGCTGACCGGGTCGAACGGAGGCGTCGACCCATCGTCGTCCGACGCGTCGGTGCCGCTTTCAGCCCCGGAGGCGGGACGCGCGGACTCGGGGGCGGTGGACTCGTCGCTCGCGTACGTGGACGCGGGGGCGGACGTCATCGCGGAAGCCGCGCCGAAGTCCTGCGCCGACGCCGGGCAGATCCTCTGCGACGGAGCCTGCGTCGACCCGACGAGCGATCCGGCGAACTGCAACGGGTGCGGCAACACGTGCTCCACCGGGAAGTGCGGCAGCACGCTCTCGGAGTCGCTGGCTGCTGCACCGACGGGCTGGACCTTCAACGGCGACGCCACCTACAACTCGTTCGCCCCCAGCGCCGAGCTCACCCCCGTCGCGAACTACCAGGCCGGCACGTTCGTCTACGACGACCCCATCGTCGTCGACGCGTTCGACGTTACGTTCGAGTTTCGCATGGGCCTGCAGGGCGGCACCCGGGGGGACGGCATCGGCTTCATGATCGAGCAGTCGGGCGTGTCCGCGGTCGGAGGCACGGGCGGCGGCCTCGGCATGACGGGGCTCGTGGGCTACGGCGTCGAGCTCGACCTCTACGACAACGCGGTGTGTGGCGACACGAACGGCGATCACGTGGGCGTCGACGACCTGACGCTGTGCAACACCATGGAAGGGACGCCCACCTCGCTCTACGCGACCGGCGATCTCACCGCGATGGTCGACCTCGGCGACGCGAGCTGGCACACGGCGGTGATCACGCTCGCGCAGGGCGCCGT
>JBEKGQ010000520.1:0-5482 GCA_050012715.1 Polyangiaceae bacterium | reverse complement strand
ATGAGCGACGCCCAGATCGGCGCGGGGCCTTCGTCCGTCCACGCGGCGAGGAAGCGGTCGCCGGTCGATGAGCCGGCGAGCACCAGACCGCCCGGAAACGGATCCGGCGTCGTGATCGTCGAGGTCGGCGCCGCTACGAGCTCCCCCGTCGTGCACGGACCGGAGTCGATCGCGGCCGGCCCGGCGGGAACGGCGACCACGCACGAGCCCGCCCCGTCGCTCCCGCCCGCGTCGGTCCCAGGCTCGACGCCCCCATCGGCCGACACCGCGCCGTCCGGGCTCGTGCTCCCGCGGGTCTCCTTGCCGGTACACGCTACCGCGGAGAGCAGCCACGCCAGCGCGCAGGCCGCGCCGACGGCCGCGCTCGCTCTTGCAGCATGCTTCATGGACTCGCCGGAAGGATGCCACACGGCAGCGACCTCGCGATACCAGCGTCCCCCCTACTGCCAGACTCCTCCCCAGCACTCCAGCGTGATCCCGGCGCCGAGATACCCCGGGCCTCCATAGTCGCACGAGATGACGTCGCCGCTGTCGAGCGTCCCGGGGCAGGGCGATCCCACGCGCGGCCGCTCCGCTGGACACTCGGCATCGGACCGAGCGCACTGCCATACGTCGTATGCGACCGGCATGTCGTCGTCGCTTCCGTCCTCGTTGCTGAGACACATGCACACGTGGGCCGGGTCGTAGGCGCACGACTCTCCTTCCACCGAGCAGCCGCCTGCCTCGGACGCCGCGGCGAAGGTCGACGGACAGTCTGCGGGGAGGGCCGGCGAGGGCCCCGCATCGGAGGTGCACTGGAAGGTGGAGCTCGACCACGTCCCGGTGCACGTGAAGAGCGTGGTGCAGCCGCCTACTGCCGACGTGTCTCCGTACTCGCACTCGAGCCCCGGCAACCCATCGGGATACGAAGGCGACCCGGAGCAGCTCGAGCCCTCCGCGGGGGCCGCTTCCGGACACACCGGGCTCCACGCCTCCCCTTGGCCCTGCGTCGCCAGATCCTGCGAACCGCGGCACGCGAAGAGGAGAGTGACGAGCCCGGAGGCGAAGAGCCATCGCGGCGACGAGCGCATGGGAGAGCCGGCGTTCGCAAGGCGCATACCGCCCGCGAAGTCGCGGATCGCCGGGAAAAGCTCGCCGCGTTTCGTGTGCCTGGGTGCGCCACCCGCCCGCGCCGTGACTCCGTCGTCGTCGCGCCTCACGGCGCCGCGTCCGCCTCCGCCGCCAGCACGTCGCGGCGGTGAAGCGACGCGGCGACGCAGTCGCTCCCGTCCGTCGGATCGCGGAACGGTCCCGGGAAGGATCGCGACATCATCACCGCGCCCTCGTACTCCGCGAGCGCATTGCGCCGGTCGGTCGCCATCTCGCTGGACCAGGAGCGCTCGAAGTCCGCGCGGCTCATGCCGCTCATCGCCTGGACCGACGGTCGGGCGAAGAGAACGAGCTGCCGCGCCCTCTCGTCGCGGTCGATTCGCAGCACCGCCTCCATCGCCCTCCCGGCGCGGTAGACGCCGCAGACGGTGAGGTCCGTGAAGCCCCACGCCCCCACGTTCAGGTAGTCCCTGAGGGCCTTGCTGGCGGCCATCTCGACGTCGACCATCGGCGCCACCCCGATGTCGAGGGGCCTCGTGGGCTCGGTTGCGGGAGGCGGGCGGAGCCCCCGTTCCTCGAGGTCGGCGATGAGGAAGAGCGCCTCCGCCGCGACGTGCCCGGTCGGCGTGAGCGGCTTCGCCCCCGCGTGCTCGACGTCGTCATAGACCGCGTGGAGCATCGCGGACGCCTTGGGATCGCCCGCGCGCCAGGCGTCGCGCGCGCGGTCCATCTCGTCCTTGATGGCCGGAGAGAGCGCCAGGGCGGGCGCGAGTGCGGGCGCGGACGCCGGCGCGGACGCGGACGCGGACGCGAGCGCGGGCCCGTCATGCCCCGGAAGCGCGAACCGCGCGACCTGCGTCGCGCCCACCGCGACGACCGCGCCGGCGGCCACGAGGGTGAGCGGGTGAGCGAACCAGCGTCGCGGCGACGACGGCGCCGGGGTCGCCGCTCCCTCGAAGCGCGTCGGCGTGCGAGAGCCGGTCTGCGTGTTCCCGGACGCCTCGGTGAAGAGCGCGGGTCCGGTCGCGCTGGGCGCCGGGGGCACGAGCATCTCCTCCGTCGCCGAGGGCGGCGCGGCGCTCGCCGGGGGCGCCTCCGGAAGCTCCGCCATCGCCTGGGTCAGCGCGGCGCGCATCTCCGCCGCGCTCGCGAAGCGAGCCTCGGGCTTCCGGGCCATCGCGCGCTCGACGACCGCCACGAACGACGCCGGGAGCTCCGGGTTCAGGTCGGCGAGCGGCGCGCTCGGACCCGCGCGCACCGCGGCGAGCACCTCCGCCCCGGTCGCGCCGGCGTACGGCTTCGCGCCGACGCACGCGTACAGCATCGCGCCCACCGCGTAGAGGTCGGCCCGGGCGTCCGCGCGCTCGCCGGCGGCCTGCTCGGGCGCCATGTAGCGCGGCGTCCCGATGACCGCGCCGTCCACCGTCATGTCCCCGTGCGGCGAGACGACGCGCGCCACGCCGAAGTCGAGGATCTTGACCGACGGGGGGCCACCGCGCTCCCGGCCGAGAAAGACGTTCTGCGGCTTGAGGTCGCGGTGGACGACGCCCTTGTCGTGCACGACCTCGAGCGTCTCGAGCACCGCGACCGCGATCGAGGCGGCCTCCCGCGGGTGGAGACGCGCGTGGCGCTCGAGCCGCGCCGCGAGGGACTCGCCCACGAGGAGCTCCATGACGACGAACGGCCCGGCGAGCGGGTCCCGATCGAAGTCGATGATCTGCGGGACCCCGTGCCGCGCGACCTTCGCGACGAGCGTCGCCTCGCGCTGGAAGCGCTCCGCGACCGACGGCTCGTCCGCGACGCCCGGCAGGAGCACCTTCACCGCGACCCGGCGCTGCACCGCGAGCTGCGTGGCCGAGAAGACCGCGCCCATCCCGCCCTCGCCGACGAGCTGCTCGAGCGCATAGCGTCCGGCGAGGACGCGGCCCTCGAGCATCCGTGCCCAGCCCGAGGGAGCCGCCATCAGCGGTAGTCCTCCGGCCGGAGCGCGTACCGCTTCATCCAGCGCTGCACCTGGTAGCGCGCCTTGCCGAGCTCGCGGGCGACCGCGCTCAGGTTGCCGCGGTGCGAGTGGAGCAGGCGCACGAGCTCCGCGCGGCGGGCCTGTTCCTCGGGCGACGCGTCCCGTGGCAGCGCGGTGTCGCGCGAGCGGCCGGCGCCGGCGACGGGGCCCGAGAGGGCGGTGGGGAAGTGCTCGGGCTCGATCGCCGAGTCCCCGGCGAAGACGAGCGCGGCCTCGAGGCACTTCTCGAGCTCGCGCACGTTCTGCGGCCAGTCGTACGCGAAGAGCGCCCTCGCGGCCCGCCGCGACAGGGAGACGTCGCGCGCGCGCCCGGGGGCGAAGCGGCGGAGGAGCTCTCCGACGAGCAGGCCGAGGTCCTCCCGTCGCTCGCGCAGCGGAGGGAGCTGCAGGTGGAAGCCCGAGAGGCGGGCGAGGAGATCCTCGCGGAAGGCTCCGGAGCCGACGAGGGCGCGCAGGTCCCGGTGAGTCGCGGCGACGAAACGCACGTCGACCGGGATCGCGCGGGTGCTGCCGACGGGCATGACCTCGTGCTCCTGGAGCACCCGCAGCAGCGCCGCCTGCGAGGCGAGGGGGAGATCGCCGATCTCGTCGAGCAGGAGCGTCCCGCCGTCCGCGCTCCGCACGATCCCTTCCCGGTCGGCGATCGCCCCCGAGAACGCGCCCCGCTTGCATCCGAAGAGCTCCGCCTCGACGAGCGTCGCCGGAAGCGCGCCGCAGTTGACCGCCTGGAACCGTCCGGTGCGGCCGGAGGCGCGGTGGATGGCGCGGGCGAGGACCTCCTTGCCCGTGCCGCTCTCGCCGGTGACCACCACGGAGACGAGCGACGGCGCCACCTTGGCCAGACGATCGAGCGCGGCGCCGAGGCCGAGGTGCAAGGTGGGGATGCCGAGGGGAGCCGGGGGGGCGGGGGACGCGATCCCGGGGCCCGCCTCGCCGAGGGCGCGCACGACGAAGAACGTGCTCCCGAGCTCCAGGACGTCCCCGTCCCCGATCGCCGCCTGCTCGACGGCCTCGCCGTTGCGGCGTGACCCGTTCTTCGAGCCCTGGTCGACGAGCGACCACGCGCGGCCGCGTCGCACCAGGCGCGCGTGCGTCGTGGACATGCGCGGGTCATCGAACCGCAACGTCAGCACCGTCTTGCCGCCGGCCGCGGCGCGCGCGCTGGTTCGCTCGGCCCCGCGGCCGAGCAGGACCTCGTCGGCGTCGATGGGGTAGCGCACGCCGGACTGGAGAGGCCGATCGGCGCAGAGCGCGACGCTCAGCGTGAGGTGCGCGCCGCCCTGGTCCGGGGCGAGCTGCTCGGCGGAGAGGGTGCTCCCGAGGGTCTCCACGACGACAGCGTACGACAGGGCGAGCACGAACTGCAGGACCGGCGCCCCGCCACGGGTGGCGCCACGTGGCGGTGCCACCCGGCACGCGCGTGGCAGGGGAAGCCAGGGACGCAAAATGGCCGGACAACGTGGGGTCTTGCGCCCGTGAGCCGGTCGGCGCGCCGATTGCTGAAGCTCGACGGCATGATGAGAACACACCTCTTCGGTTTGCTCGCGCTCCTCTCCACGTCCGTCGTCTGGGCCTGCTCGACCAGCACCGGCAACAGCACTCCCGACGACGACAACGGCCCCGATGGGTCGACCTCGGTCAACGGTAGCAGCAGCGGCTCGACGAGCAGCAGCGGCTCGAGCAGCGGCAGCAGCTCGACGAGCAGCAGCGGTGGCAGCAGTGGGTCGACGAGCAGCAGCGGCTCGAGCAGCGGCAGCAGCTCGACGAGCAGCAGCGGAAGCAGCGGGGGCTCCGATGGCGGCATGGCGGGCACGTGCGGGCAGGCGACTCTCTTCGCCGGCAACCCGAACTTCGCCGACCCGGCGCAGCGCCCCGCGGACGGCGCCAACATCCTCACCGGGACGCCGTACCTCTACCAGCAGCTCCACTTCACGAGCGCCGGTCAGATTCTCACGAACGACCAGCTCTCGGTGTGGCGCATCGACCCGAGCACCAGCGAGCTTCACGCGGTCGCCGGAGGGCCACTGACGGGCAACGCCGAGCTCCTCGCCGGAGCGGCGCCGGGCGTCCCCTGCAGCACCGCGCGCTTCGCGGACCTCCTCGGCTCCGCGGTCGACTCGCACGGCAACGTCTTCGTCGCCGACTACGCGAACGCCATCCTCGAGGTGACCAACCCGCTCGACGCGAGCACCTGCGCCGTCAGTTACTTCGCGGGCACCGCGCAGGAGCTCGACGGCCCCATGCTCGACCAGTCGGACGGCAACTCCGGAACGGCGGACGGCACGGGCTCGGCGGCGCAGTTCATGGGCCCGCAGTGGCTCACCATCGACGGCTCCGACAACCTGTACCTGCTCGACCACGGGACGGCGT
>JBEKGQ010000519.1:0-5488 GCA_050012715.1 Polyangiaceae bacterium | reverse complement strand
TCCACGCCGTGGTGTTGAAGTCCCACCACTGGTTCGGGGCGGTCGTGAACGCCTGGAGCTCGAACGTCGGCGCCGTGACGTGGACGTAGTAGTAGTCCGACGCGTTGCCGCCGATCCACTGGAGGGTCGACTCGAGGATGCCACGCGGAAAGACGGTCTGGTCGTAGGGGTACGCCCACGCGACGGCCGGGTCCGGCGTGGTCGCGCCCTCGAGCGCGGTCTGCACGCTCGTGGGGACGCCCGCGCCGTTCTGCACGTAGTGAATCTTCACGAGGAGCGTGGCGGTGGCCGACAGCGTCCCGTACTTCGCGGTGATGGTGACCGTGCCCCCGAGCGAGCCGAGCGCGGTGTAGTTGCCGGTGGCGTCGATGCTCCCGATGGCCGGCTGGTCGCAGGACCAGTCGGGGGACGCGCCGAGAGGGCCCGACGTCCCGTCGGCGTAGGTCGCGCTGACCTGGTACTTCTGCGAGCCCGTGCCGCCGTTCATCGTCACGAGGGTCGACTGGGCCGGGGTGACGGTGAGCCCGGTCACCATCTTCGGAGGCGACGAGTCCACGGCGAACGACGGCCCGTCGTCGCCGACCGGAGGGCCGTCGAGCGTCGTCCCGTCGGTCATCGCCCCGGAGTCGGTCGGCGGCCCCGCGTCGCCGGATGCCCCATAGCCCCCGCTCTTCGTGCCACACGCGAGGGCTGCAAGGGCGAGGCCCGCGAGCGACGGACGGAGGACGCGCATGCTTTAGCGTGAACAGTTACCACACGAGACGGAGCCCGGCCGCGCCGCCGTGAGCTTCCGCCGCTATCTTTGACGTCTCATTGGCACGTCTCAGGTCGGCGGCTTCAGGCTCGCGCGACCTCGAGCACGACCGCCTCGCCCTCGACGTCCAGCTCGCGCACCTCGCCCCCCATCGCGGTCGCCGGACCGAAGGCCACCGCGACCGCCAGCACCTCTCGCGCGAGGGTCGCCTCGTGCGCGCCGACGATGCGCCGGACCCGCTCGCTCCCGTCGATCCGGACGCGGATCCGGTCGGCGTACTCCAGGCCCATCTCCTTGCGCATCGTCTGGATCCGGTTCAGGAGCTCGCGCACGAACCCGAGACCGCGCAGCTCGTCGTCGAGCTGCGTGTCGAGGAACACCGAGCCCACGCGGTCCGCCGCCGCGGCGACGCCCGGGTTCGGCTCGAAGGCGACCTCGATGTCGTCGCGGTGGATCTCCACGTCGCCGCGCGTCGCCTTGCCGTACTTCAGCGCCTGGAGGATCACCGTGACCTCCTCCGACGAGATTCCCGCCCCCCAGGCCTTCTTCAGCTCCTGGGCGAGCTTGCCGTGGCCCCGCTGACCGAGGCTCCGGAAATTCGGCTTGTAGCTCGTCTTGCCGAACGCGTTGCGGTCGTCGTCCGTCCCGATGCGCACCTCGAGGACGTTGAGCTCCTCGCGAATGGCCTCGAGCGATCCCCGCACGAGCTCGGCGTCGCGCTCGTCGTTGAGCAGGATGGTCGCCCGGCGCAGCGGCTGGCGCACCTTGATCTTCGCGTCCGTGCGCGCGCGAAGTCCGATGCTCACGAGCTCGCGGACGACGCGCATCTTCCGCGAGAGCGCCTCGTCGATGGCCCCGGCGTCGACCTCGGGCCAGTCCTCGAGGTGCACGCTCTCGCGGCCCCCCGGGGCGTGCGCGCGCGCGACGAGGTTCTGGTACATCGCCTCCGCGCCGTACGGCGTGAACGGCGCGGTGAGCTTCGCCAGCGTGACGAGGGCCCGGTAGAGCGCGTGGTAGGCGCTCCGCTTGTCGCCGTCCCACCCGCTCCGCCAGAATCGCGCGCGGCTGCGGCGAACCCACCAGTTCGACAGCGCGTCGACGAAGCCGACGAGGTGCTGCGTCGCGCCGAACACGTCGTAGCCGTCCATGCACACCGTCACGTCGCGCACCGTCGTCGCCAGCTCGCTCGCGATCCAGCGATCGTCGGCGGTCGGCTCCGCGTTGCCTGGCGACGACGGGTCGAAGCCGTCGATGCCCGCGTAGATCGTGAAGAACGAGTAGACGTTGCGGAGCTTGACCGCGAACTCCTTCTGCAGCGCGCGCACGTTCGACAGCGAGTGACGCGTCGCCGACCACGGCGGGCTCGCCGCGTAGAAGAACCAGCGGAAGGCGTCGGCGCCGGGTGCGGTCGTACTCGGGTCCTTCACCGTCACGCGCTGCTCCCGATCCAGCCACGGCACCTCGACCGGCTTGACGTCCTTGGTCGACGTGGGGACGACGGCGAGCTTCCGGAGCGCGTTCTCGTGGAGGAGCACGACGCGCCTCGGCAGCTTCTTCGCGCCGACGAGCGCGAAGCGCGCCTCGCCCGCGAAGGAGCGGATCTCCACCGTGGCCCCGCTCGCGAGGTCCATCCCCTCGAGATCCTCGTTGCAGATGATCGCGGTCTGCTCGTCCGGGGGAGCGACGCCGTAGCGGGCGGCGTCGACCACGGCGAAGTCCATCTTCACCTCGTCGAGGATGATGTCCGGCGGCGTGTAGTTGCCCTTGCTCTTGCTCTCCTTCTTGCCTTCCTTGTCGCTCACGTGCCCGAGGACGACGCAGGTCTTGAAGGGGCGCGGGAGCGGCTCGTCGAAGACGAGCGTCGCGATCATCAGGAGCGAGTAGAACCACCCGCGCGTCTGGTCGATGGCCTCGCTGATGAAGTCCGCGGGATAGCTCTGGGCGAACTTCTCGCGGTTCTGGTGCGGGTAGCCCCACTGCGCGAAGGGCATGCACCCGGAGTCGAACCAGCAGTCGATGACCTCGGGGACGCGCCGCATCGCCCCCCCACACGCGGCGCAGGGGAACGTCACCTGGTCGACCCAGGGCTTGTGGACGATGAGGTGCTCGCTGAGCGTCGGGTCCGCCTCCCGGGCCCGGTGGAAGTGCGCGAACGCCTGCGGATTGCGCGCCTCGATCGCTGCGACGCTCGCCGGCGCCTCCCGGTGCTCGGGGTCCTTCTCGCAGATCCACACGTTGAGGGGCGTGCCCCACCAGCGCTCGCGGGAGAGGGCCCAGTCGACGTTGTTCGCCAGGAAGTCGCCGAAGCGCCCCTCCTTGATGTGATCGGGGTGCCACTCGACGGCGCGGTTGTTCTCGATCGCCTTGTCCTTGAGCGCGGTCGTGCGGATGTACCAGGCGGGCCGCGCGTACTGGATGAGAGGGTCGCTGTCGGCGCGCCAGCAGAACGGATAGTCGTGGCGGTATTGCTCCGCGTGGACGAGGAGCCCGGCGTCCTTCAGGTCGTGCTGGATCTCCTTGTCGCAGTCCTTCACCCACCGGCCCGCGTAGCGCTCGAAGCGCTCGACGAACGTCCCGTCCGGCTTCACCGCACAGAAGAGCGGCACGTCACCCGCATCGCGCTGGATGCGCCGGTGTGCCTCGTGGTCGTCCTCACCGAACGCGGGCGCGATGTGGACGATGCCGGTGCCCGTGTCGAGGGTGACGAAGTCGGCGGCGATGACACGCCATACGACGTTCTCCCAGCCGCGCGCCTCTTCGGCGAAGAGCGCGAAAGGCGGACGGTACTCTTTGCCCACGAGATGTGCTCCGGGAATCTTTCGGATGACCTTGGATTTCGCTCCAATATCTCGGGCGACCTTGTCGACAAGATCGTTCGCTACGATCACCGTCCAAGGTTCATCCTTCACGGTCTCGTAGCCAGGCGATGCCGCCGCTTTGCGGCGCACCTCCTGGGTGTACTCAACGACGACGTAGTCGAACTTCGGGTTCACCGCCGCGTACATGTTCGACGGCAGCGTCCACGGGGTCGTCGTCCACACCAGCAGCGAGAGGTTCTCCTCGCCCACGACCGGGAACGCCACGTAGACGCTCGGATCGTCGACCGTCTTGTACCCCTGCCCCACCTCGCCCGAGCTCAGCGCCGTGCCGCCCTGCGCCCACCACCAGACGACCTTGTGACCCTGGTAGAGGAGGCCCTTGTCGTGCAGCGTCGAGAGGGCCCACCACACGCTCTCCACGTACGAGCGGTGGTAGGTGACGTACGCCTCCTTCATGTCGACCCAGAAGGCGACGCGCTCGGTCAGCTCCTCCCACTCGGTCGTGTACCGGAACACCGACTCGATGCACTTCTTGATGAACGGCTCGACGCCGTACTCCTCGATGGCCGCCTTGCCGTGGATGCGCAGCTCCTTCTCGACCTCGACCTCGACCGGCAGGCCGTGCGTGTCCCAGCCCGCCTTCCGCGGAACGCTGTAGCCGCGCATCGTCCGGTAGCGCGGGAACACGTCCTTGATGACCCGAGTCAGCACGTGCCCGTTGTGGGGCATGCCGTTCGCCGTGGGCGGCCCCTCGTAGAAGACGAACGTGCCGCGCGGGGCGGGCTTGGCGAGCGTCTTCTCGAAGATGGCGCGCTCCTTCCAGAAGCGCAGGATCGCCCGCTCCTCGCTGGGAAAATCAAGCTCGGGCGAGACCTTCGCGAAGAGCGGCGCGGGCGACATGATCCCGTGGCTTTAGCACGGCCCGGCTCGCCTCCGATCGGCGTCGTCATCGCCACCGATCAGGGTACGCTCCATCTCGATTCGCCCTTGTCGCCCTGGCGCCATCGCTCGCCAGAGCCCGAGCCAAAGGAACCCCACGTGGCCAAGAAGACCTTCGTCTCGACCGCAGACATGGGGCCGCAGCTGGTGCAGGCCGGGGCCGAGACGACCGCCCGCGCCGAGACCCGGGAAGCGCGCGCGGCCAAGGCGCTCGGCGTCGAGATCCTCGGCCTCGCGCGGGAGCGGCCGCTCTCGAGCACGTGGCGCGTCCGGCGCACGAAGGACGCGCCCATCGTCGCCCTCGTCGTCGTCAGCGAGGCGGCCACCGAGGCGGAGCGGGAGCTCTTCGCGCGCATGGCGGAGGACGTGCGCGCCGCCGGCGACGCGCTGCCGGGGATCCTGCGCGTGCGCGGCATCGCGTCTTCCCGCGACGCGTTCCTGACCGACCTCTGGACGACGGGGACGGCGCGGGACATGTCCGCGCTGAAGTGGCCGCCGCGACGGCGGGTCGAGTTCGTGCTCGAGGTCGTGCGTGCGCTCGAGCGACTCCACGAGGTCGGCCTCGTCCACGGGTGCCTCTGCCCGGCCAACGTGCTCCTCGACGACGACCTGAAGCCGGTGGTCGCCGAGGCCGGCACGGTGTCGATTCCGGCGCTCCTCGAGCGCAAGGGCGACGCCGCGCTCTACGCCGCGTTCGCCGCCCCCGAGGTCACCAGCGGCGGGAAGGTCGACGCTCGCAGCGACCTCTTCTCGGCCGGTCGCATCCTCGACTACGTGACGAAGGGCGACGACTCTCCCGACGCGCTGAAGGAGATCATCAAGCGGTGCTCCTACCCCGATGTGGGCGCGCGCTATGCGAGCGCCGCCGAGCTCGCGACGGCCCTCGAGGGTGTCGTTGGGCTCGTGTCCGACGCCGAGGCGGCCGCTCCCGCCCCGCCGGCCCCGGCGCCCGCTCCCGCGCGCCCTGCCGCCGAGC
>JBEKGQ010000518.1:0-5494 GCA_050012715.1 Polyangiaceae bacterium | reverse complement strand
GAGGCCGGGAAGCCGCACGAGGTCGACACGCGTGACCTCACGACGTTGGGCGAGAGCCTCCTCGGCGGCGTCCTCGTCGGGGCCTTTTCGGCCCACGCGCACCGCGTCCCGCAGCGCTGCGCGACCTACAACTTCGGTCTCGCCCATGGCCGCTTGACGCAGGTCGACGCCTACGAGCTGCCCGACGAAGGGCCGGCGCGGCGGCTCGCGACGTTCTCGCTCGACGGGGCGCGCGTCCTGCACGACTTCGTCGCGACCGCAAACCATCTCGTGTTCGTCGTCGCGCCGCTCTACCTGTCGCTGCTCGACGTCGTCGTCCGGCGTCGGCCACCCGTCTCCAGCGCGCGATGGAAGCCCGAGCGCGGCGCGGAGGTCGTCGTCGTTCCGATCGACGCGCCCTCGCAGACGCGGCGCTTCCGCCTCGACGGGTTCCTGCTGGAGCACGTGGTGAACGCGTTCGAGGACGGCGGGAAGATCGTCTTCGACTACACGCACTACGATCACGCGGACGGGCTGGAGCAGTTCGTCGGAGGGCTCGTGGCTGGCCGCGTCGACGCGCCGCTCGGCTCGTCGATCCGGCGGCTGACGCTGGATCCTCGGAAGGACGGGGCGTCGAGCGAGGTCGTGCTCGCGCGGGCGGTCGAGCTACCTCGGGTCGCGCCGCGGGTCGAGGGGAGCCGTCACCGGTTCGCCTACCACGTCGGCGCGGGGACGGGCCCGGGGGACACGCCCTTCGTCCGGTTGCTCAAGCACGACATGGAGAGCGGTCGTGTGGACACGTACGAGCCGGGGGCCGACTGCGTCCCCGGCGAGGGCGTCTTCGTGCCCCGTCCCGACGGCACCGCGGAGGACGACGGGTGGCTGCTCTCGATGGTCTACGACGCGCGCGAGGACCGGAGCCGTCTCGAGGTGCTCGACGCGCGGCGCATCGGCGACGGCCCCGTCGCCGACTGCCACTTCGACCATCCCGTGCCCCTCGGCTTCCACGGGGCCTTCGCCTCGCGCGCGTAGCCTTTCCCGGAGCACCGTCACTCGGCCGGTGCCGCCACCGCCTCGCTCGAGGCCACGTGCAGCACGCGAGGCGCGAGCAGCGCCGCGGTCACCGCCCCGCCGGCGGCGAGCGCGGCCACGGCGGCGAAGCGACCGACGCTCGCCTCGCGCGACGAGCCCCCGAGCTCCCCGAGGAGAGCCACGACCAGCGAGCCCCCGAACATGCGCACCGCATACACGGCGCTCGTCACTCCGCCGCGCTGCGCCCATGACACGGCCGTCTGCGGGCCGAGCAGCGACGTGCTCGCCGCGGGCCCGATGCCGAGGCCGACGGCGGCTAGCGCCGCGATCGCCCACGGCCCGGCGCCGCCTGAAGACGCGGCCATCGTGAGGATCAGCGCACCGCCGAGGACGATGGCGAAGGAGCCCGCGACGGTCGCGCGCATCCCGCGCGCAATGAGCACGCGCACGCCGAAGCTCGACCCGAAGGCCCAGCCGACGAGCAGCGGAACGAGGGCCGCGCCGGCCGCGAGGGCGTCGCCCCTTCCCTGCCCGGTCACCCAGAGCGGTATGTACGCCGTGCACGCATAGATGACGCCGCCCGCGAAGGCCGATCCGACGAGCCCCGCGCGGACGGTCGGGTCGCGCACTGGCACGTCGAAGAGCGGGCCGGGCGCGCGCCGAGGCGGATCGCGGTAGGAGACGGCGAGGAGCGCCGCCGCGAGGGCACCCACCGGTACGTTGACGAGGAAGACCCAGCGCCACGACATGTGGAGCACGATCCACCCGCCGATGAGCGGACCGACGACGTTCGCCGCGCCCCAGGTGCTCGTCAGCAGCGCCTGCACCTTCGCCCGCTCGGCGAGCGTGTAGAGGTCGGCGCTGATGGTCATCGCGATGGGGGTCAGCGCGCCGGCGCCGAGCCCCTGCACGACACGAAAGGCGACGAGCCCGCCGAACGTCGTCGCCGAGCCGCACAGGCAGGACCCGACGAGGAAGAAGGCCATGCCGCCGAGGAACACCGGCCGGCGCCCGAACGCGTCCGCGAGCTTCCCACAGACGAGCACCGCCACCGTCGACGCGATGAGGAACGACGAGAACACCCAGCCGTATGCGGCGAGGCCGCCGAGCTCGCGGACGATGGTCGGCATCGCGCTCGTGACGACGGTGCCCTCGAAGGCGGCGACCACCTGGCCCACGAGGACGGCCCCCAGAGCGACACGCCTCCGGGCAAGCCACGCCGGCGACGACGAGGGATGCATCGCCTGGAAAGGTAGCGCCGGGTGCGGATACGATAAGTGCATGGATCGGCATATCGACAATGCACTGCACGCATCGTGGGATGCGGTCAGGATTCCCGGGTGGACGTCGATCAGCTGAGGGCGTTCGTGGCGGTGGCGCGGGCGCGGCGCTTCACGCGTGCCGCGCGCACGCTCGGAACGACCCAGCCGAGCCTCTCGCGGCGGGTGCAGCAGCTCGAGCGCGCCGTCGGAGCGAAGCTCGTCGTGCGGACGCCGGCGGGCGTCGTGCTCACGAGCGCCGGCGAGCGCTTCCTGGCCCACGCGGAGCGCGCCCTCGCGTCGGTCGACGCGGGACGCACCGCCATCGAGGAGCTGACCGACGAGGCGCGCGGCACCGTCGCCATCGGGAGCCAGCCGACCATCAGCGCCTACATCCTGCCGGCGGTCCTGGCCGGCTTTCACGCGAAGAACCCGGCGGTGGTCCTCAAGCTGCGCGAAGGGCTGGCCGATCAGATCGAGGAACGCCTGGCCTCGGGCGAGCTCGATCTCGCGCTCATGAACCTTCCCGTGCGCCGGCTCGACCTCGCCGCGCAGAAGCTATGGCAGGAGGAGTACCGGCTCGCCGTCCCGGCCGCCCACCGCCTGGCGTCGATCGACCGCGCCATCACCCTCGGCGAGGTCGTCGACGAGCCGCTGGTCGTCGTCCCCGGCGCACACGCGACGCAGGCCCTCATCGCCGCGTGCGAGGAGAAGGGCAAACGCCCGCGGATCGTGGTCGACGCGGACAACCTCGAGGCGGTGCGGCGCATGGTCGAGCGGGGCCTCGGGGTCGCGCTCCTGCCACGGACGATGGCCGAAGCGACCGACGTCCGCCGGGTGCGCACCCTGGAGATCGCCCGCGGCGGCCCGCGGCGTCACGTCGCGCTCGTGCACCGGGGGGAGGCTTACCTCACCGCGGCCGCGCGGGCGCTCCGCGCGACGATCGTCGAGGTCACGGGCGCCCGGCGTGCTAAGCCGCGCTGAGATGAGGACCCTGTACCACTTCAAGTACTCGCCGTTCTCGCGGCGCACGCGCCTCGCTCTCGCCCACAAGGGCCTCGACTGCGAGCTCCGTGAGCCGAGGGAGACGCCGGCGTTCCTCGAGGAGGCGCGCAAGCTCGTCCCGTTCCGCACGATCCCGGTCCTCGTCGACCAAGGCCGTGCAATGGGCGACTCGACCGCGATCGTCCACTGGCTCGACCGCGCCTACGCGAGCGGCCCCCGCCTGTGGCCCAGCGGGGAGGACGCGGCGGAGGCCTTCCAGATCGCCGCGCTCGTCGATGTCGTGCTCGACGGCGTCATCGACGCGGGTACGCGCTACTACGCCCTCCGCAACGATCCGGCGTGGCCCGCGGTGAAGACCGAGATGGTCGGACGCGCGCAGACGGCCGCGAACGCGCTCGGGGATCGCGCGGCGAGCCTCGGGCGACCGACCGTGTCGCGGGACGGGTGGTCCGCGGCGGACATGTGGCTGCTGACGATGGTGACCTGGTTCGAGTCGATGCCGGCGCGGGTCGCCACGGCGGCCAACATCCGCCAGATCACCGAGCTCGGTTTCGAGCTGCCGCGCGCCCTCTGCACGTGGGCGGATGCCCACCGGGAGCGGGCGGACGTGAAGGCGCTCGGCTGAGCAACCGCCGACACCGGCGTCTCGTCGTTCAATCCGCGCAGAGCTGACCGAAGGTGAGCGTGTCGCAATAGGGCTGATCCGGGCTGCACGAGGTGCACTTCGCCGTCGTGCAGGTGGGGGCGGTGTGGGTCGCCATCCACCATACGAGGAAGCTCCGCGTGGCCTCGGTGCCCTGGCCGTGGTCGAGGCCCAAGTCGAGGCCCAGGATCTGCCCCGGCGCGAGCGCCGACAGACCGAGCGCGCTGAGCGCGACCTTCACCTCGACCACGTAGCTGCCCAGGTTGGTGGCGACGTTCACCGCGCTGGTCACTCCCGGCGGGTTGACCTGCCCCATGTCCGTGGCCGACGGGCCGTAGTCCGTCACGAGGTTGGCCCAGTCGATGACGTACTGGTGGTCGACACTCGTGTAGTTGCCGGTCGGCGTCGTGTCGCCACTGAGGTAGATCTCGACGGCGTCGTTCGTGAAGGGGCTCGTCGTGCTGCCACCGCCCACGTTGGGAACGGTGACGCGGGCGGCGAAGTAGAGGTTGGCAGCGTCACGGAGGAGCGCGTACTCGGCGGTCTCCCCGGCCGGCACGAGGCATTGTGACGTCGCGTTCGCGGCGGTGCACGTCCCGCTCGGTCCCTCGATGAACGCAGCGTCCGAAGCCGCGAGCAGGGTGAACTCCGCGGCTCCCCAGTCGCCGAGGTCCCCGTCGATCGTGATGGGACCGCTCGCCTCCGGCGCGGCGAGCATCCCGGGGACGAGCTTGCACGGGCTGACGTAGGTGTCCGGCGCGACGTCGTTCACGGGCGCGTCCGCGGCGGGCGCCTCCACCGCGTGATCGGCGCTCGACGCGTCGAGGCCACCGTCGAGCGGAGAGCCGGCTTCCCCGTTCGGCTCGTAGCGGTCGAAGTTCAGGCTGCACGCGACCACGAGGCAGCCCAGGGCGGGCAGAGCCGCCCGACGCCTCCAGCCCATCGCCATGGCTCAGGGTAGCATCGGCGGCTTGTCCCAGCTTCGCCGCGTCATCGGCGTGCGCGCCCTCGCCCTCACCATGGTCAACCTGACGGTGGGCGCCGGGATCTTCGGCCTGCCGGCCCTCGCGGCGCGCGAGCTCGGGGTGGCCGCCGTGCTGGCTTACCTGGCCTGCATGGTGCTCGTGGGGCTGGTGGGGCTCTGCCTGGCCGAGGCGGGGAGCCGCGTGTCGGACGCCGGCGGACTCTATGGCTACTCCGCGGCTTCGTTCGGCCCCGTGGCGGGGACCATCACCGGGCACCTGCTCTGGTTCGCCAACGGCGCGGTGGGCAACGCCGCCGTCGCCGCCCTGCTCGTCGACACGCTGGGCGTGCTCGTCCCGGCGCTGGCGGGGCCCGTCGCGCGGGCGGCGGTGCTCCTCTCGTACTACGCGGCCATCGTCGTCATCAACGTGCGCGGCACCCGCCAAGGTGCGGGCTTCTCGCAGCTCACCACGGTGCTGAAGCTCGTCCCCCTGGTGGGCCTCGTCGTCGCGGGCCTGCCCTTCGTGCACGTGGCGAATCTGTCCTTCGGGCCGCTGCCATCGCCGGGAGCGGTAGGGCGCACGTCCGTGCTGCTCTTCTTCGCGTTCCTCGG
>JBEKGQ010000517.1:0-5503 GCA_050012715.1 Polyangiaceae bacterium | reverse complement strand
GGACCTCGCGCCTTCCCGCCGCATCGCCGAGAACGTCGCTCGCCGATTGAGCAACGAGACGGTGCGGGCCGCGTTCAACAGCGTCGGTCAGCTCGGACCATTGCTCGACCGCATCCGCGCGCTGGCGGAGACCGTACCGGCGACAAGCGACGCCCTTGCGACGATTCCGTCAGCATGAGCCGCGTGGCCACGGGCCATGCAGCATATCCCGTCCGAGGAGGTGATTTTCGATGCCGAAGGAAGTCAGCGTACCCGGGGCTCTCGACCACCTGCCTCTCGTATTCACGAAGCAAGCCCTCCCACCACGAGAACGGCTGACCGGCGTACTCAAGGAACAGATGGCGCTAGCCGACGAGGAGAACGACTACGAGAACATGGAGCTCTTCGCGATATCCGATGCGTCAGGGCGACACCTTTTCGATGCGCTCATCCACGTCGAAGACGACGGCTACGTTTTTGCGCCCGGAACGACGGACTGGGTGGCCATGTTCGCGCAGGGCGGTGCGGACGGTCACGACGGTGCGCTATGTTCAGCGTTGCAGGAGGCCTTCGACCGCCACAAGCGGGGCGCATAGCGCCGCCACCGGCACCGAGGGACGCTGCAAGGCCGCGTCCCTCGGTCACTTCCGGGGGTTGTGCTCGTTCCACGTCGACGACCGGCCCCCAGTCCATGCGACCGGCGAGGAGCGCGAGCGCTTCCGGAGGACGACCCGGCGGCGCGAAGGATCGGTGACTGGCGACGACGAGTACTCCCCGGCCACCGTCGTGCGGACCAGATGGTAGTATCGTGTCCCTTCGAGAGCCGGACATGGCGAAGAGATCTCTGCACCCGTCCGCCCGCCCTTCCGCGACCAACTGGAAGACGTTGAAGCACGCGCAGGGACCGGCGACCCGGGTCCCTGACCAGATCAAACAGCTCGCCGCGCCCGACCGTCAACAGCGGCTCCGGGCCCTTTGGGACCTCCACTCCACACTCGTTGGGGAGGGCCGGTGGTTCGACGCGAGCCCGCCCGCTGCCGCACTTCTTCTGGACGGGGTGAAGGCGGCGCCAGAACCAGGGCTCTTCCTCCCGCTTCTCGCGGACATCATCGGGGGGGACCATGAGCGCGAATGGCGAACCGGCGAATCCGGGCCGGAGTCCGCGCCGACACGGGCAGTGGTGCTGTCGCGGAGCCGTGAAGTACTCGATCCGCTGCGCTCCTCAGACCCCGCGATTCGCGCGGCGGCAGCGGTCGTGGTGGCAATGCTTCCGGAGCTGAAGGGAGAGAGCCTCCCCGTTCTCGGCCGCATGGCAGAATCGGATGAAAACGGCGTAGCGCGCGCCGCCGCGATCCTCGCGATCGCGCGGTTCGCCGACGGCGATGCAGCGCTGAGCAATGCAGTCAGCATCGCACGCAAGCAGGACGGTCTGCCGGGGGCGGCCGCGGCGGTGGCCTGGTTGCGGATGAACCCGACAACCCCTCTCGGTCAGGAGAAAGCGGGTCTGCGATTGTGGCTCGAGTGGCGGCCGGCTCCCGATGCGGACCTCCCCTGGTTCGGCGCCTACCTGGCACCCCTCGTGCCTGGAAAGTCGTTCACCGATGTTCCGGCACGAGGCCTCCTCGCCCTTGCACGCCAGCGTGGGAATGCCGGACGCCAACAGCTTGCGGATGTCACGTTCGAGCTGGCTAGTCCGTCCGATGACGGAGTCGTTCAAGCGCATGCCGAGAAGGTCATCGTCGTGCTCGGGGCGTTCACGGACGTCAAGGCCACGGTCGTGGCGCCGGAGGAGCTTAGTGAGGAGCAGAGAGCGCTTGCGAAGCGACTCGCCACGACGTGGATCCTGCCGCGTGGGGGATTTGGCGTTTGCGCGGCGGGTGCATGCCGCCGGCGCTGGATCGGGCTCGACCCTCCAGGAGCGCTCGACCAGCGCGTCCACGTGAACATCGACGGCAAGGCCGCGGACCTCCTTTTCTGGCGGGCCTGGGCTCTCCTTCCCGGCGCTCCGTTTCCCGAGCAGCTCGAGCCTCTGGTCAAGGGCTTCGATCGATGGGAGGCGCTCGTCGTGTACACGTCAGCGACGTTCGGCACCAGTCGTCGCCTCGCGAGCCCGGACATCGAGAAAGAGCTCTCGCGCGTCGATGCAACCGACGAGTTCCTCGATCGGGCGACCGCGGTCGTCGATGACCTGGCCCGCCGCTTCGACGCTGCAGCCCGCTCGCCCCTGTACGTCTTTGGAGCGGTCGCGCTCGAGCTCACGATGAGCGCACTTCTCCTGTTGCCTTTCGTTCGTGCGAAACGGCCGCTACCGGCTCGCTGGGGCCGACTGGCGGCGGTGGGTTCAGACCCATTGTGCCGGGAGATCGTCGGGGGGTTTACGCCCGACGTACGTGAGGGTGTCCTGTTCGACTACGCATCGCTCGACGCCGGGCCTCTGACCATGTCGCAGCTCGCGAACGTCGCGGCGGTGGTCGACCTGGCGCCTTCGCAGAGGATCCTCGAGACGCTCGATCGCAAGCTTTCCGCGCAACCGCCTGCCCATGCATCTCAGGTCGGAGCGATCCGGACGCAGGTCGCAGCTGTCGGGCGATGAAGCTCGCCCTCGACGCCCATCGCCGGCTCGTCTCTTTCGACGACGTGGCGCTGCGCCTCCACGACGTCAGCCGCGGGCAGGCCCGGCTCGTCGCCGAGCTCCCCATCGCGGCCCCCCAATGGCTCGCCGCATGCGCAGACCATGTCGCCGTCCTGACCGGTGCCCTGGCCCCGGCGGGAGCATCCATCCACGACGCGGAGCTCCGGCGCTTTCGCTGGGACCTGGCTCCCATGGGCACCCTCGGGCTCGGTCACGTGGAGAGGCGCGGCATTGCCCTATCCGCTGATGCTACACGCATGGCCTACGTCGATTGGAATCGCTGCGAGATTGTCGTTTCCGACGTCGCTGGCACGCACCTCGCGAGCGCCGGTGACGGCGGCATTCCGTCCGGACCTTCGTGGTCTCCAAGTGGTGCTGGCGTCGTGGCCGGGTCCACCGCGCAAGGGAGCGGGGCGATCCTGTTTCTGGACGTCGCGGGTGCCGCACAGGGCCGGCTGGCGATGGAGCAGTTGCCGGAGCCCGACCCCTCCCCAGGACTCGACGATGCGGCGTTCTTCAGCGTGTTCTCCGCCCGAGGGGACCTTTTCGCCCTGTCGAACGAGAGCTGGGGAGGACGAGGCCTGTTCGTTTATGAAACCGCGTCGCGGCAGCCTCTCTGGAGCAAGGTGCTCGACAGCTCGAGCGAAGAGAGCGAGGACTGGTACCCTTTCGCGATTGCGTTCGCGTCGGAGGACGAGCTGCTTCTGGTTGCGGGACCGGGCTCGATCCACGGCTACCGCGTACGCGATGGGGCCGACCTCGGGGCGATCGCGGTACCGGGAGACGGCAAGGGTGGATTCGCGGTCGATCAAGCGGCGCGCAAGATCTGGATTCCGGGCCCGTTGCCGACGGGGCACGCGTTCGCTACCGGTTGGTAGATCGTGCCGCACTCCAGAGAAGACGAGCTTCTCGCTGCCTTGCCGCCGCCCGCCGCCGAGAACCTGCGCAAGGTGCTGACGGATCCCGAGCTCGATCGCTGGATCCGCATGCCCACCCAGATTGCCTTTCGAACCGCGATGGCGGCGGTCGATCTGGCGAGGGACCGCTTTCCCCTGCCCGACTCGCTCACGCCAGCACAGCACGCGTTCTTGGAGATCGTCCTCGAGCGACCGGAGCTGGCCCCCGTCTTGCCGGGAGCTCGGTGGAGCCTGCGGCGGTGGCTCGGCATGGATCCGCCAGGTGCGCTGGAGCGGGTCGTGACGCACGACGTTGGCGGCTCGCGCGAGACGAGCCCTCGTTGGCGAGCATACGACGCCGCACGCGGCAATCCAGCCGAGATCGCGCGACTGCTCGAGGCCCTGTCCATGGCCGAGCGATTGGAAGTCTACGGCGAGCTCGACGCCGGCGCGTACGGCTTCGCGCCGCGAGATCTCGAGTTCGACTTCCCCGGCCTCGAAGCACTGCGCGAAGAGGGTCGCGCGTGGGCACCCCGCCACGCCGACTGGTTGCTCGAGCGAGCGAAAGATCTAGGTAGCCCGTACGACGTTCGCCAGCGCCTGCGGATCCGCCCGCCCCTGTTCTTGTCCTTCGTGCGATCGCACATCGCGATCGCACCACGCTGGGAGGTCTTCCTGCCCCTCACGCCGGAACGCCCCGAGCTGCTGCGTGAGTGCTTCGCCGCGCTTCCAGAGGCGCGGAGGGTCCAAGCGGTGCGAGCCGCGTTGCCGACGAGCATGCCCGAGCAGGCCGTGAAGCTCTTGCTCGCGCTCATCGAGCTCTATCCGTTGCCGGGCTTCGTCGATATCGCGTTCGAGCGCCACCTGGGCCACTACGCGCCGAAGAAGGAGACCCTCGCCGCGCTCGACAACGCGGCGAAACGTCACCCGGAGCTCGCCGAGGCGCTCGCGACGAACCGGCAGAGGAAGCCGCTGAAGCTCAAGCTGGAGGTGCTCTCCGTTCCCTCGGAGTCGAAGCTCACGTCGGTTCAGAAGGCGCAGGTCGCGAAGCTCGACGAGCGGACGTTCGAGAACCTGGCCTTCTATCGCATCACGGACGCGAAGGGCGCACCGCTCTACGACGCGGTCCTCTTCGCGGACACCGACGGGCAGGTCTTCACCTCGGGGACGAGCGACGTCGTTGCCATGATCGCGCAGCAGGGCGTCGAGGCCGACGATGGGGCGCTTTCCATGGCGCTGGAGCAGGCGTTCGACGCACATCGCAAGAAGGCGAAGGCAACGAAGTCACCGAAAAAGGGCGGCTGATCACGGAGTCGACTGCCTCGAAAGCAGCCACCACGTTCTCTCCGAAGACGCCCTTCCTCGCGTGGGCGGCCCCGTGGGTCACGTCGCGGTGGGACCGAAGCGCAGAGCGCGCCCTCGCCGAGATGACGCCCCGCGAATGCGTGCAGGTCAGGCAACAGCAAGCAGCTCGCGGCCGGCCAGTGGCGTCCGAAGACCATGGCGGGCAAGCCACGAGGTCCGTGAAAACCCTGGCGAGGTCGTGCTCGGCCGGCGCGTCGTGACCCCTGCCGTGTCAGCGTGGGCTCTCGCCCTCCCGCGAAGCACCGCCCCAGCTCATCGAACCGGCTCCCCCAACCATGCATCCGTATCCCCGTGCCATCCCGACGGATGGCTCCCATCGTCCGTCGCGCCAGCGCGAGCATGCGCTCGCATCCCCGGGACCTTTGGCCCCATTGGCCGGGTCGGCGCGTTGCGCCGGCGTGACCATGCATCCGGATGACGCGGTCCTTCGTCGCACCAGCACGACTCTGCGCCGGTCCGGGACCATCATCCGTCCGGCTACCGCGACCTTTGCCTGCTTTGGCCCCGACCTTTGCTCCCGTCCGGCGCGACCATGCGTCGCATCCCCGCGATGGCGCGCTGGATGAGCCCATCGTCCGTCCTGCCGACGCGACCATGCGCCTGCATAGTCCCGTTCCTCCGTCGCATCCCC
>JBEKGQ010000516.1:0-5506 GCA_050012715.1 Polyangiaceae bacterium | reverse complement strand
GCTCTTCCGATCTCGAGACGGTGCGCGGTCGCGCGACGGGGGTCGAGGGCAAGCAGAAGAAGCAGACCGGCGGGCACGGGCAGTTCGGGGTCTGCACGATCGACCTCGAGCCGCTGCCGCGAGGCGCCGGGTTCATCTTCGAGGACGCCATCGTCGGCGGGGCGATCCCGCGCCAGTTCATCCCCAGCGTCGAGAAAGGCGTAAGGCGGGCGATGGAGCGGGGGATGCTTGCGGGCTATCCGCTGGTGGACTTCAAGGTGCGGCTCGTGGATGGCAAGCACCACTCGGTCGACTCCTCGGACGCCGCTTTCCAGGTGGCCGGCGCCCGGGCGCTACGAGCGGCGATGCAGCGGGCCAATCTCGCGCTCCTCGAGCCGATCGCTCGTCTCGAGGTCACCGTCCCCACGGCCTGCCTGGGTGACGTGATCGGTGACGTCCACGCGCGAAACGGGCGCGTCACCGGCACCGACGGCGCGGGGTCGGACAGCGTCGTGCAGGCGCTGCTCCCGCTGGCGAATGCCCTCGACTACGAACCCAAGCTCACCAGCATCACCAGCGGCCGGGGGACCTTCGTCCTCGGCTTCGACCATTACGACTTCTGCAGCCCGCACACGACGGACAAGGTCGTCCGCGAGAGCGGCTACAAGCCGGTCGACGAAGAGGACTGAGAGGTCCGAAGGGGGCCGCTCACGCCGTGGTCACGAGCGCCTTCACGAGCAGCACGATGAGCGCGAGCGTCGCGAGGCCGCCGAGCCCGAAGAAGATCGAGCGCCACGGCTGCTTGCCGCCGAGGTAGGCGAACGAGTGCGCGAGCCGCGCCACGGTGAAGACGCCGAAGACGACCTCGGCCGCCACGAGCGACCCTCCGGCGAGGACGAACGTGAGCCCGAGCAGGAGGAACGGGACGATGCTCGCCGTCGCGTTCGTGTGCGCGCGAAGCACCCGGGCGACCTCGGGGGGCTCGACGTCGACGAGCTTGTTGCCCTTGGCGTCCTCCTGGTTGGTCGTGGCCTTCACTTTCCCGCGGACCGCCCCGCTGTAGGCCCACAAGAGGAGCATGTTGAGGCAAAGGACGATGAGCGTGACGACGTAGGCGACGAAGGCCGGCTGCGCGGCGAGGCTGGTCATGGTGAGTCTCCCTCGCGCGTACGTCTCGCGACTCGCGGATCCGTTACGCTGGAGACGTGACGGACGCCCCGCCCCCCGCGGACCCCTCGAGCGACGCGCGGCTCGTGGAGCGGCTCCGGGCCGGCGACGAGGCGGCCTTCCGCAGGCTCGTCCAGCAGATGCACCGCGGTTTGATGCGGGTGGCCCAGGCCTTCGTCGAGTCGCCGTCGGCCGCCGAGGAGGTCGTCCAGGAGACGTGGCTCGCCGTCGTCGCCCAGATCGACGGCTTCGAGGGGCGCTCCAGCCTGCGCACGTGGATCGGCACCATCCTGTGCAACCGCGCCCGGACCCGGGGCGTGCGCGACAAGCGATCCGTCCCCTTCTCGTCGCTCGAGAAGGAGGACGCGGAGCCCGTCGAGCCCGAGCGCTTCTCCCCCGGGGGCATCTGGAGCCTCCCGCCCGCCCGGTGGGACGACGCCCCCGAGTCGCTGGTCCTGCGCAAGGAGGCCCGTCAGGCCATCGAGCGCGAGCTCACGGCTCTGCCGGAGGCGCAGCGGACGGTCGTCACCCTCCGGGACCTCGAGGGCTGGAGCTCCGAAGAAGTGTGTAACGTTCTCTCGATCAGCGAGACGAACCAGAGGGTGCTCCTGCACCGCGGTCGGCAGCGCCTCCGCGGGGCCCTCGAGCGCTTCCACGCCGGGGCGCCTCACTGATGTTCCTCTGCCGCGACAGCTACGAGCACATGACCGACGAGCGCGAGGGCGCTTTGTCGGGCTGGGTGGCCTTCTGGTACCGCTTCCACATGGCGACGTGCCCACACTGCCGGGCTTGCCGCCGGCAGCTCGACCAGACGGTCGCCCTGTCGAGGGAGATCCCGCCGGAGGACGTGTCGGACAAGGTACTGGATGCTGCGCTCACCGCCTTCCGTGAGCGACACAAGACGTGATCGACGTGCGCGCGGGCTGTAACGCCGGCGCGCGTGGCAAGACCAAGGCAGCATACGAAGTCGTTCGAAGCAGGGGGAGGAGCCAAGATGCAACGCACCTCGGAAGCCGCGACTCTGGTGAACCATGTCGGAGCGTTCGACGAGACGGTCGACTCGACGGCGGCGGTGGCCATGCCGGCGACGACGCGCGGCGACGCGCGGTCGACGGTGCTCCCGCGGGTGGAGCGCACGGGAGAAGGCGCGACGCTGGTGAGCATGGCGAGGCCCCGCTTCGAGACGCGACGCGCGCTCGGGCAAGGCGGGATCGGCGAGGTGGTCGCGGCGATGGATCAGGACATCGGCCGCGAGGTCGCCATCAAGCGGCTCCGGGGAGACGTGCAGGGACCCGCGGCGGTGGCGCGCTTCGTCGACGAGATCCGCACCGTCGGTGCGCTCGAGCACCCGAACATCGTGCCCATCCACGACGTGGGCGTGGACGACGACGGCTCTCTCTACTTCGTGATGCGCTGCGTGCAGGGAGCGACGCTCGAGTCGATCATCGAGCGGCTCCAGGCGGGCGACCCCGTCGCGCATGCCCACTGGACCCACGAGCGCCGCGTCCACGTCTTTCGCCAGCTCCTCGACGCCGTCGCCTTCGCCCACGAGCGAGGCTACGTGCACCGCGACATCAAGCCGGCCAACGTCATGGTCGGCCACTGGGGTGAGGTGTTCCTGATGGACTGGGGCATCGCCAAGCCCGTCGGAGCGACCGATCTCCCTTCGCCGTCCACGGGGACGGCCTCCGCCACCGGCGAGCGGGTCACCGCGACGCACGTGGGAGCGGTGCTCGGGACGCCCGCCTACATGTCCCCCGAGCAGGCGCGCGGCGAGCCCGTGGACGCGCGATCGGACATCTACTCGCTGTGCGTGATGCTCCACGAGCTCCTCGGCCTCAAGCACTACCTCGAGCACTGCACGACGGTGGAGGGCGTCCTCGACGGCGTCCAGCACGCGCACGCCTCGGCGCCGAGCTTCATCTCCAACCCACACCAGACGACCACGCCCATGGATCTCTCATGGTTCGTCCTCAAGGGCGTCGCCAAGGAGCCGGCGCGCCGCTACCAGAGCGTGGCCGAGATGATCGAGCGCCTCGACGCGCGCGAGGAGGGGCTCATCCCCGTCCAGTGCCCGGTCACGTTCAGCAAGCGGATGATGCGCGAGCAGATCCGCTTCATCGACCGGCACCCGATGGTCTTCATGGCCATGCTGGGCCTCTTCGTCGTCTCGACCATCGCCCTCGGCATCTGGCGCCTCGTCGCCTGACCAAAGGGCGCGCCGCCCGCCGCGGTCCATCTCTCATGAGGCTCGCGCTGGTCGTCCCGGTCGCCCTCGCGGCCTTCGTCTGCGGGACGACGCAGGCCGAACCGGGGCCGCGCGACGCGCTCGTGACGCGATTCGCGAACGACGTCGACGCCTCGAAGCTCGCCCTCGACCTCTTCGACACCGACGGCGACGTGGTCGACGTCCTCCCCGCCGAGCGGTTCGACGGGGGCTACCGCGGCGTCATCCAGCTCGTCCCGGCCCTGCCCGTGGGCGCGGACCGAAAGCACCTCGGCTGGGTCAGCGGCGCCCTCCACGACTTCGACGCGTTCTTCGCCGCGGTCGCGAAGCGCGGTACACCTCGGTACCGCTGGCGAGGGCTCTCGCTCCTCTTCTTCCGCTCCGTCGGCAACACGACGCCCAACGCCTTCGCGTCCGGATGGACCATCTCCTACAACGTCAACGGCTCGATCGACACGAGCGCGGACGCCACGCGCGAGACGCTGTTCCACGAGATCTTCCACCTCGACGACGCCGATCACGGCGACTGGTCCACCAAGAACCTCACCGAGATCCACGACGCCATCGAGCGGAAATGCGGCACGAGCACGCCGTGCCTCACGCCGTTCGCGCCGACGTCCACCATCGTGCGGCGAGGCACGTACTACTCGTTCCAGCCCGGCAACGACGTGCACGAGTACGCGGCCGAGGTTGCCCTGCGGTGGTACCGCGAGCAGCGGGCGATCGTGCGGGGCGACAAGCCCGTGCACCCCACGTTCAAGTGCGGGCCCTTCGAGAACCGTCGCGCCTGGCAGGCGATCACGGCGGAATTCTTCGGTGGGGTCGATCTCGTGCCCGCCTGTTGACCCGGCGCACGCGGCGGCGCGTCGCCGGTCGGCGCCGGTCGAGCGCAGGCGCTATGGTGCGTGCGATGAGGACGCGTCGCGTGGTGGGTCTCGGGGTCTACGCGGCAATCGTCGCGGCGTGCGGCAGCCGGACGGGGCTCCTCGTGCCGACGGAGACGGACGCGGGTCACGCGGACTCCAGCGTGCCGCACGACGCTCGGCCCCCGGAGGTCGGCGTCGACGTCCAGGAAGAGCCGGACGTCGTCGAGGAGGACGCGCTGCCGCCGATCGACGTCATCGTCACGCCTCCGCCGAACCCGTGCCCCGACGCCGGGTCGACGCTCGTCTACGTCATCACGTCGCAGAACGTGCTCCTCAGCTTCTACCCGCCCACCGCCGCGTTCACGACGATCGGGTCGATCGTGTGCCCCGACACCACCGGGGACAGCCCGTTCTCGATGGCCGTGGATCACACGGGCATCGCCTACGTAGCCTTCCAGAGCGGGAACGTCTTCCGCGTCAGCACCGCCAACGCCGCCTGCGTGGCGACCAAGCGCAACCCGACGACGGCGGGAGTCTTCGACAGCCAATACGGGATGGGGTTCTCGGCGAACGTCGGCGCGGACGGGGGCTTCGCAAACGACGGTGGCGACGCCGGCGACAACGTCGAGACGCTCTACCTGGCAGGCAATCCCGGCGGACTGGACAACGGGTTCGAACCGATTGTCCTCGGCTCGATGAGCACAACGACCTTCCTGTCGAGCACGATCGGCACGGTGACGCCGAGCATCTACGGCGCCGAGCTGACCGGCACCGGCAGCGGCGAGCTCTTCGCCTTCTATGTCGTCGACCCGAACGCCGGTGGAGCCGCCATCGGCGAGCTCGATCGGACGACCGCTCAGCTCGTGGCAATGAACCCGCTGCCTGGGGTCGACATCGCGGGCGGCTGGGCCTTCGCGTTCTGGGGCGGCAACTTCTACACGTTCACGGCCCCGGGCGGTCCAGGCAGCAGCACCCTGGTGCAGCGCTTCGATCCGAGCGACGGCACCGTCTCGATGATCACGACCATCAACAACCTCACTGTCGTCGGCGCGGGCGTGTCGACGTGCGCGCCCCAGCAGTAGCCTCGTCGGGGCGAACCAGACGCCGGGAACAGCAAACCGTCCTCGAGCTTCCACGAACGGTCCTTCGGTTTCCGCGAACCGTCCGCCGGTTTCAACCGACGGACCGCGAGCTTCTGCGAACGGTCCGTCAGCATCAACCGACGGACCACGAGCTTCCACGAATGGTCCGTTTGCTTCAACCGACG
>JBEKGQ010000515.1:0-5518 GCA_050012715.1 Polyangiaceae bacterium | reverse complement strand
AAGGCCCCCTTCACGTGACCGAAAAGCTCGCTCTCGAGCAGGGACTCCGGCATCGCCGCGCAGTTGATGGCGACGAAGGGACCGTTGGCGCGAGGGCTGCGCGAGTGGAGCGCGCGGGCGACGAGCTCCTTGCCCGTGCCGCTTTCCCCGGTCACCAGCACCGTCGCGTCGCTCTCGGCAACACGGGCGATCACCTGGCACATCTTCTTCATGGCGGCGCTCTCGCCGATCATCTCGTCGAACGGCCGGAGCTCGCTGACCGCCTGGCGCAGGCGCTTGACCTCCTCGCGGAGCTCGCGATGGCGGAGCGCCCGCTCGATCGTCAAGACGAGATCTTCCGGCTCGAACGGCTTCGTCACGAAGTCGTACGCGCCGGCGCGGATCGAGGCGACCGCCGACTCGATGCTCGCGAAGGCGGTCATCACGATGACGGGCGTGTCCTCGCGGAGCCGGACGACCTCGCGACACAGATCGACGCCGCTCATTCCCCGCATCGTCAGATCGCTCAGGACCACCCCGAAGTCCTGCTCGGCCAGATCCTGGAGGGCCGCCTCCGGCGAGGTCCGTGTGAGCACGGCGTAGCCCCGACGCTCGAGCTCCGCGCGCAGCATCTCCAGCATGCTCGGGTCGTCGTCGATGATGAGTACGCGTCGGTCCACTCGGCTATCCTCCCAATCTCGGTGCAGTTGCGACGAAAGCTCGACCTAGAGAGCAGGACGCGTGCCGGTGAGGCAGTATTGCCTCGAACACCGTGATTTCGAGGACTTGCCTCGCTCATCGCTCGAAAGAACACTGACCTTCGGCGCAGTGCATGACCGCCACGACTGTGGCGTTCAGCCACGTCTAGGCTTCGCCGTTCTCGTCTCCGGCGACTCCGGCGCGGACCAGTCGTGTGATCGCCGCCAGCATCTCCTCGGCCACGATCGGCTTGGTGAGATGCGCGTGGAAGAGCTCGGCCCCACCTCTGGCGCGAAACTCCGTCGCCCCGTAGCCGGTGAGCGCGATGGCGGGGATGTTCCCCCCGCCCGGCGTCGCGCGGACCCTCCGCAGCAGACTGAAGCCGTCCTCACCGGGCAGCCCGATGTCCGAGATGAGCACCTGAGGTCTTTCGGTCTCGAGGCCCTTCAAGGCCTCGTCCGCAGAATCCGCGGTGGAGACGATTGCGCCCCCGTGCTCCAGCATGAGGGTGAGCATCTCCCGGTTGTCCGCGTCGTCGTCGACGACGAGCACACGAATTCCCTGGAGGTGCGGAGGGTCCGGTGCGCTCATCGGCCCACCATCATCGCGCCGATGACGGTGCGCGGTCGAGAGGCAACGGACTCAGCCGAGCTCGCGCTTGGCGCCATTCGCGGGCGTGCTCTTCGGCGTCGTAGGCAGGTCGGGCTTCACCGCCTGCTCGGCCCGGTTGACGATCGCACTGGCCTGGCTGCCGACCGCGTCGATCTCCTGTCCGACGAAGCTCGCGATGGCCTTGCGGATCTTCTGGCCCGACGCCGGCGACGTCAGGAGCACCGCCGTTCCGGCCGCCACGGCCCCGGCCGCAAACCAGAGGACCGGCCCGAGAGCGCTCCGGCGGCGTTCGAGCCCGAGTCCGTGGAGCATGGCGTCCACGCCACGGCCTTCCGCCTCGCGCGCGCGGTTGATGAGCTTGAGCACCTGCGTCGAGAACTCGAGCAAGGTCCCGCGGACGTGGGAGGCCGCGTCCTTGACCTGCTCCGCGGCGTGGTCGGCAGTGTTCGAAATGGTCGTCATCTCACTCTCCTCTCGTCAGTTGTTCGCGGCGCTTCGAAGATCGTCGATCAAAGGAAGGAAACGCCGAGCGTCATCGTCGGGTACCCGATGCGGGCGGTGAAGGACACGTTGTCGGCGATGTGAAATCGCGCGCCTACCGCGAGGGTCGGCAAGACGCCGAAGTCCGAGGGGGGGTTGCAACCCGGACCGTCACCGGGTCCGCACCCGTTGAAGAAGCCCTTGTAGACGAAGGCACCGGCCTCGCCGAAGAGGCTCACGCGCCGTGCGACGAAGACGTTCCACTGCGCCGCCACCGGCAACATGAGGTAGTTCGCGCCGCACTCGTTGCCGTAGTAGCAATTCTGATAGTTGAGTACGTCACCGCCGAAGCTGATCGCGAGATTCTGTGGCACGCCGCGCCCCAGGTAGCCCGCCACCACGGGGACCGACACCCGAAGACCTGCTCCGAAGCCGGTGGCGCCGTAGACGTTCTCGGCGCCGAACGCGAAGTGCGGCTCGATCTCGATCGGATAGAGGCGCGCTTCGTCGCGCGGCGGCGCGGGGATCTCTCCCTGTGCGCTCGCCGGTATCGTGACGAGCACCCCTGCGAGCGAGAGACCGCCCAGGATGAAATGAACAGTCGAAAGACGGCTGCGAGTCTTCATGGCAGAGCATCAGTGCAACGCGCGGACCAGCCCCCGCCCGGCGATGGTTCGTGGCCGAAGTGCGTCCTTCTCGCCGACCGGGGCGCGCCGACTGTGGCGCTTGCGACGTGTGATGCACCATCGCCACGCGCGCTCGCACGTCCTCGGGGAGACGAGCGCGTCAGTGCGCGAGCGTCTTCTCGGGCAACACGGAGTCGACCAGGGCGACGAGGTCCGCAATCGCGACCGGCTTGTGGAGTTGCCGCGTCGCGCGCGGCGGTATCCCTCGGGTCCCCGAGAGGACCGCCACCGGGATGCACGCGAGGCGCTTGCTCCGTCCGAGCGCGTCGCAGAGCTCCCATCCGTTCATCGTCGGCATCGCCAGGTCGGTGAGAATGAGGTTCGGCTGATGCGTACGCAGCAGGCGAAGCGCCTCCCGGCCGTTCGTGGCTTCGAGCACGGTGCACCCCTCCGCCTTCAGGGCTTCGACGACGACGACGCGAAATGTCGCGTCGTCATCCACCACCAGAACCTCGCCTCGAGCGGTCATGGGACCTCGCTTTCCTCCCGTCGTGCATGGTCCGGACCGCGTCCGCCTCCATGCCCCTGGCACGAGGCGTGCTCGACGCATGGCCCCATGGAACGACCGTCCAACCCAGAGCACGACCACTGGATGCAGAAGATCACCCTCGCCCTGCGGAGCTTCCGCAGCGCCCAGCTGCACGCGGCGGAGCGGACGCCCTCCCGTCCGGCGAGCCCGATCGACGGCGCCTCCGACTCGGGCCGCGACGCGGCCCATTAGCGCACGATACGGGTCGTCTGCTCAGGAAGGGGCGCGCGATGCGACCGTCCGCTGGGCAAGCGCCAGCTTGTTCTTCGCGGCGAGCATCTGCTGGCGGATCCCGTCGGCCTGGCGAGCGATCTCCGGCCACGTCTCGCGCTTCGCCGCCTCGACGAGCGTCTCGGCCTCACCGACCACGCCGGCCATCTCGACCTGGATGGCCGCGAGACGGTCGAGGATCTCCGCGTCCTCCGCGCCCGCCGCCTTGCGTTCGCCGAGCTCGAGGGCCAGCGTATTGACGTGTCCCGCCGAGTCGGTCAGCGCGCCGAAGCGCGCCAGCAGCGCATCGCGGCTGTGCGCGCGACGCTCCAGCTCGTGCGCGACGGCGAGGAGAGCGTTGGTGCCGTCTTGCTGCCGCGCCCGGGCGCGGTCGATCTCTTCGACCAGCGCACGCAATCGCACCTCGATGCGGGCCTGCTGCTCGACCGACGAGGAGAGCGCCTTCGTGGTGCGCGTCATCGAGCGATCGCCGTCCAGCGGCTCGCGCTTCGTCTCTTCGGCGAGCTCGGTCAGCGCGGTGAGCTCCTCGTCGAGCGCGGCCGCGGCGGCCACGAGGGGAGGGGGATCCTTCTTGGGCACGAGGGCAGCCTACGGGGGTCGGCGATGGGCCGCTATGCTTCCGGCGTGAAGCTCGCAGGGCTCTGGACCTGCCTGCTCGGGGCGGCGTGTGGCGGATCTGCCGCGGCACCGGTCGACGGCGGCCGCCTCGTCGACGGCACCACGGCCGAGGCCGCCGGAGGCGACGGGGCGCACGGCGATGGCGGCACCGACGGTTTCGGGCCGACGCGGGAAGGCGGCGTCGATGCGACGCTCGAGGCGATGGCCACGGACGCGCCCGCCGAGACGGCTGCGCCCGAGCGCCTCGTCGCGTACACGAGCGGGTACGCCCCGGACATCGACCAGTACACCGTCGACGTGCAGACGGGCGCGCTCGGGAGTCCCTCGTCGAGCCTCGCGTCGTTCGGGACGGCTCCGTCCTTCCTCGCCGTCGATACGGCGGCCCACCACCTCTACGCGGTCGACGAGAACACGCCGGGGCAGGTCGGGGCGTACAGCATCGACGCCGTCACGGGCGCGCTGACGTTCCAGAACGCCGTGCCCTCCGGCGGTGACGGGCCTCCCTACGTCGGCGTCGACGGGCCATGGGTGCTCGTCGCCAACTACACGAGCGGGACGGTCGCCGTCCTGCCCGTGAAGAGCGACGGCTCCCTCGGAGCCGCGGTCGACACCGAGAGCCCGGGCATGCTCGCCCACATGATGGTCGCGGATCCGAGTGACCACTACGTGTTCGTGCCATGCAAGGGGAGCGACTACGTGGCGCAGTACCTATTCGATGCGGCCACCGGCCAGCTCACCGCGAACGCGGTGCCGACGATGGCCACCGCCGCCGGCGCGGGGCCGCGCCACCTCGCGTTCCACCCCAACGGGTCGATCGCCTACCTCATCGACGAGACCGGCAGCACGATGAGCCAGCTCTCCCTCGATACCGTCCACGGGACGCTGTCGATCGTGGACACCGTGTCCACGCTGCCCGCCGGCTTCACCGGCACGAACACCGCGGCCGAGGTGCACGTGCACCCGACCGGCCGGTGGCTCTTCGGCTCCAACCGCGGGGCCGATGACATCGTGGTCTTCCCTCTCGACGCGACCGGCACGATGGGTGCGCCGACGTTCACCCCCAGCGGCGGCACGACCCCGCGCGACTTCGTGCTCGATCCGACCGGCACGTTCCTCTACGCCGCCAACGAGGGGACGGGCAACGTCGTGGTCTTCCGGTTCGACGCGACGACGGGAGCCCTGACGCCGACGGGGAGCACGGTGATGGCGCCTTCGGCGTCGTTCGTCGGCCTGGCCGCGCTCCCGTGAGGGGCGGCCGCGATTCTCCGCTCCCTTCGACCTCGACTCCGGGAAGGCGGTGTCCGTCGAGATCAACCAGCGCTGAGCGTCGAGAGCATCCGGGCGCGCTCCTTCGCGAGACCCGGGCTCCGCCATCCACTGGTCTTCGCGAGGTGCCGCGAGAGCAGGAGGCAGACCCACATCCGGAACGGCCTCCAGCTCTCCGCGATCGCGACGAATCGCTCCGCCGGGGGCACCTCCGTCCCCGCCGCGTGCGCGAGGCCGTGGAGGACGCGCGGCTCGGCGATCGGGAGGCCGTCGCGGGGCGCCGCTCCACGGTAGTACACGTGATTGGCCGACCAGGGGCCGATGCCGCGGATGCCCTGGAGCGCGGCGATGGCCTCTGGGGGGGGCGTGGCGCGGAGCCGCTCCCCGTCGAGCTTGCCGTCGAGCGCCGCCTTCGCCA
>JBEKGQ010000514.1:0-6568 GCA_050012715.1 Polyangiaceae bacterium | reverse complement strand
ACGTGGACGTGCCCGTAGCCTGCCGCGCCCGGCGCCGCGCCCGGCGTGCCCGGACCCGCGACGTACTCGGAGTCGGGCAGACCGATGCGGCGCATCAGGCACTCGAGCGTGTCGGCCGAGCCAGTCGACACTGCGATGTCGGGCATGTTGTCGTTCGGGCCCGCGCCGGCGAGCGTGCCGGGGAGCGACAGCGACGTCGCCGCGGTGTTGCCGCACGAGTTCATGGACGTGTTGACCGTGACCGCCCGCCGCCATTTGCCGATCTGGAGCACCAGCGGAACCGCCGTGCCGACGGGCGCGTTGGTCAGCTTGAAGCTGCCGTCGACGCCCGTCGTCGTCGAGACCACCGCGCCGCTCGGGAAGAGAGCCGCGCAGTCGCACGCGGCGGACCCCGTCGGCAACCCCTTGGGGAGCGGCTGCAGCGCGGCGCCCGGTACGTAGACCACGACGCCGTAGAGGGGATTCTTCACCGCCGGGTCGTAGACGGTGCCGGTGATCGTGGTCGTCCCGCCGTTCGAGCACGACACGTTGCACTGCGCGCCCGAGGGACACTGGGCGGTTCCACCGCCGCTCGAGCCGCTGCCGCCACTCCCGCTGCTGCTGCCGAACGACCCGCCGCTGCTGCTGCCGCTGCTCCCGTTGCTGCCGCTGCTCCCGCCCCCGTCGTCTCCGCTGCCGAAGTGGCTGGGGGTTCCGCTGCCTCCGCAACCCGAGGTCGAGCTGAAGCTCGCCGCCGTCGAGAGCGCGAAGAGAGCGGTGATGACGACCGACTTGGAACGCATGGGATCCTCCCGAGAACTGGAGCGCATCGTGTACCGAGAAATCGCGTCTCACAACCCAAGTGGGGCTGTTCCTGCCGCGGCAAAAAGCTGCAATGGCGTGCGATGGGATTGACTACGCCGGCATTCGTGTACGCACTTCAGGGCGCCAGTCGCACACCTTGCCAGGTCGTCCCCTCGCGCTCGTGACGCACGCGGTCGTGCATTCGATCCGCGCCGCTTCGCCACAGCTCCACCGCGTCGGCGACGAGCCAGTAGCCGCCCCACCACGGGGGACGCGGCACCGGCGCGCCGTCGAGGCGTGTCTGCAGCTCGACGTAGCGCGCTCGCAGCTCGTCGAGGCTCGCGATGGGATGGCTCTGCGGCGAGACCGCGCCGGCCAGCTGGTGCCCTCGCGGCCGTGACCGGAAGTACGCGTCCGACTCCTCCGCCGTAGCGCGCACGATGCGCCCTTCGACCCGTACCTGGCGCCCGAGGCCGGCCCAGTGGAACGCCGCTGCCGCGCGTCCGGTGGCGTCGAGGTCCCGCGCCTTGGCGCTCTCGTAGCTCGTGAAGAAGCGCACCCCGCGCGCGTCGACGCCGCGGCAGAGGACGAAGCGCACCGAGGGCGCGCCGTCCGCGCTGACCGTCGCCAGCGCCATCGCCGCCGGCTCCGGAAGGTGAGCCGCCTCGGCCTCGGCGAGCCAGGCGGCGAGCGTTTCGAGGGGAGTCACCGCTCAGCGCGCGCGGCGACGACGGCGAAGGCCGGTCCCGATCGCGAGGCCGGCGGCGACGGCGAGCCCACCGAGGCTCCCTCCGGCGTCGACCATCGTGCACCCGCAACCCGCGGCGGGCGTCTGCGGGTTCCAGCCGACGTTGTCGGAGTTCGCGTTCGTCCCGCCGTCCGTGCCGGTCGTCGTCGGCCCGCCGCTGCTGCTCGACGTGCTGCTCCCGCTGCTGCTGCCGGTGGAGCTGCTGCCGGTGGAGCTGCTGCCGGACGTGCTGCTGCCGCTGCCGCTGCTCGTCGAGCTGCTGCCGCTGGTGCTGCTGCTGCCGCTGCTCGAGCTCGTGCTCCCGCTGCTGCTGCCGCTGCTGGAGCTCGTGCTCCCGCTGCTGCTGCCGCTGGAGCTGCTGCTGCTGCTCGAGCTGCCCATGATCAGCGCCCCGTTCGGCGTTCCCCAGCCACTCGGCCCGTCGTAGCCGGCGGCGGCGGTGCAGTAATACGCCGTCGTGCAGGTCCCATTCTTGCCGGACGTGACGTCGTAGAAATCGCTCGTGTGCTGCCACACCCACTCGGGCGTGAACGTCGACACCGACTGGCCGGTGACCACGAGCGCGCCCGCGACGATCGGCGAGGCGGCGCTGGTCCCGACGACCTGGACCCATTGCCCGCCGCACACCTCGAGGATGCCGTCGGTGCCTTCGGCGGCCGCCGACACGTCGGCCTCCATGCGCATCTTGCAGGTGGGGTCGGTCTGCCACGAGGGCTTGGCGATGTCCGCGCTGCAGCCGCTCCCGGTCGCCCCGCTCTGATCGTCCCACACCGTCTCGGCCCAGCCGCGCGAGGAGCTCGACTGCACGAGGTTCGTCCCGCCGACCGCGACGACGCCGGCCGACGTCGCCGGGTAGCCGGCGCCGTACCCACTGTCGCCCGCGGCGGCGGTGATGATGATCCCGGTGTGCGTGTAGTAGGCCTCCATCGAGGTCCCGCTCTCGGGTCCGCCGTAGCTGTTGCTGATGGCGGCCGCGCCGAGCTTCACCGCGGTCTGCAGCGCCGCGGCGAGGTTCTGGTCGGTGCTGTCGTCCGCCTCGACGAGGATGATCTTGCAGTCCGGGCACGCGGCGCTCGCCATCTCGATGTCGAGCGAGCTCTCGCCGGCGCCCTGGTCGCAGCTCGAGGCCGTCGGGTAGCTGGTGCCACCGTTCTGGTCGACCTTCTGGAAGCAGCCGTTCGCGGTCGTGCACGCGGGCAGGCCATACTGCGAGCGGTACGTGCCGAGATCCGTCTCGGCGCTCGCGTCGTCGTTCCAGTCGATGAGCGCGATGATCTTGCCGTTGCCGCCGGTCGACGGCAGGCCGTAGGCGGCCTGGATGTTCGTCGCGCCGAGGCCCGCCGGCACCGCGTAGGAGCGGATCGTGTTTCCACTATCGTCGACGCGGACGCGCGCGTAGCAGCGGCGATGCCCCGGCGCGACGTTCTCGTCGCAGAGCGCGCGGTACTTGTGCTGCGCCTGCACGACCGCCGACGCCGCGAGCGCCTGGCGGTCCGCCAGCTCGTCGAACGTCGGCGCCTGGGCATGCGCGCTCCCCGTCCACGCCATCGAGACCGCCACCACGCCCGACACGACGCACGACCGCGCTACGCGTACACCGAGACCCATGAGCCCAGCTCCTCCCGCCCCACGCGCATCGTACGTGGGCGGAAGATGCATTTCCCCTGCGGAACGCCTCCGCGCAAGTCGAGACCAGATGCAACGGAAAAGTGCAGTAGGGTCGTCGGGGGCCGTGTCGTTGACCTTTCCCCCGCCTATCCCTTACGACTCTTTCGCCATGCGTTTTCCCCTCCTCTCGCTCCCCGTTCTGGCCGCCCTCGCCATGGGATCCACCGGCTGCATCAAGTCGGCGCTCACCAACGGGCAGATCTCTGCCACGAAGGAGGCGTCGTCCGCGCTCGACACCATCGGCGACTACGAGATGGCGCGCGGCGCCGCGCAGTCCGGCCTCGTCCAGTTCGAAGGGATGCACGTGCTCGCGCCGGACAACTCGGACGCGCTCTTCATGCTCACCAAGGGGTGGGTCGGCTACGGCTTCGGCTTCGTCGAGGACGAGATGGAGGCCGCCGAGGACGCGGGCGACGAGGAGCTCGCCGACTACCACCGCAAGCGCGCGCGCATGGCCTACGACCGCGCGGTCTTCTACGGGCTGCAGCTCCTGGCGCAGAACGACGGCGGCTTCGAGGCGGTGCGGAAGAACGAGCTCACCCTCTCCAAGTGGCTGAGCGATCGCTTCACGAGCAAGGACGACGCGGAGCCGCTCTTCTGGACCGGGTACGGCTGGCTCGCGCGCGTGAACCTGATGAAGGGCGACGACACCGAGGGCCCCGCCTTCATCGCCGACCTCTACGTCGGCGTCGCGATGCTCGAGCGCGCGATGGCGCTCGACCCGAGCATCGAGCACTACTCGGGGCTCATCGCGCTCGGCGCGTACCACGCGCGCACCGGCATGGCGGAGATGGACCAGGCCAAGCAGCTCCTCGACACGGTGCTGGCGAAGACCGAGGGCAAGAACCTCATGGTGCAGCTCAACTACGCCACCAAGTACGCCTGCATGAAAGGCGACGCCGCGCTCTACCAGGACATGATCAACAAGGTCCTCCAGGCGCCGGACCCCGATCCGCACCAGCGCCTGACGAACGCCATCGCGAAGCGCCGAGCCAAGCGCTGGCTCGGAAAGCGCCGCGTGAAGGACGCCTGCGGGATCGACCTCGCCGTCACCAAGTGATAGGAATAGGCCCATGTTTCGCAAGCTCCTCGCCGCCACCGTCGCTGCCGCCGCCGTCACGTTCGCCTTCGCGGCGAGCGCCGACGCCGCCACCACGCTGAAGATCGGGACGCTCGCGCCGGGCGACTCGGCCTGGGGCAAGGAGTTCAAGAAGTGGGCGAAGGACGTGTCGGACGACACGAACGGGGAGCTCGTCCTCGACTTCCAGTGGAACGGCCAGGCGGGCGACGAAGTGCTGATGGTGCAGAAGATCCGCTCCGGTCAGCTCGACGGCGCCGCGGTCACCGCCGTCGGCCTCGCGCAGACCGGCGTGACGGACGCGCTCATCTTCCAGATGCCGGGGCTCTTCGCGAACTGGGGCAAGCTCGACGCGGCCCGCAACGCGATGAAGGCCGACTTCGACCAGCAGTTCCAGTCGAAGGGCTTCACCATCCTCGGCTGGGGCGACGTCGGCGCGGCGAAGACGATGAGCATCGGCTTCGAGATCCACCACCCGACGGACCTCCAGGGCAAGAACTGCTTCTTCATCGCCGGCGACCCCATCGGGCCGAAGGTCTTCGCGGCCATCGGCGGCATCACGGCGAAGGAGGTCACGGTCCCCGAGATCCTGCCGAACCTCAAGAACGGCAGCATCCAGGTCATCACCGTGCCGCCGCTCGCGGCCGAGCAGCTCCAGTGGGCGTCGATGGTGACGCACGTGAACACGATGACGACCGGGTTCGGCATCGGCGCGATCATCGTCTCGTCGTCGCGCATGTCGGGCCTCGCGCAGAACCTGAAGGACGTGCTCGTGAACCGCGGCCACGAGGCGGCCGACCGCCTGACCAAGTCGATCCGCAACCTCGACGCGCAGTCGTTCGCGCGGCTGAAGAGCAGCAAGAACGCCTACGAGCCGACGGACGCGGAGAAGCAGGAGTGGCGCGACGTGTTCGCCAAGGTCCGCGCGCAGCTCCGCGGGTCGGTGTTCACCCCGGCGGTGTTCGACAAGGCGGTCAGCCTCGCGCAGTAAGCCTCGGCGACCGCCGGGTCGGCGTCGAGGGACGCCATGCGGCGTGCACGCAACGGTATCCCGGCGTCAAAGGACGCCTTGCGGCGTTCATGCAACGGTATCTGGAGTCCCTTGCACGGGATAAATCGTCCAAGGCATGCAAGGAGCAGTTCATCGCGTGGGATGAATCGTCCAAGGCGTGCAAGGAGCAGAGCAGTTCATCGCGTGGGATGAATCGTCCAAGGCGTGCAAGGAGCAGTTCATCGCGTGGGATGAACCGTTCAAGGCGTGCAAGGAACGGGTTCTTGCGTGGGATGGTTCGCCCATGGGGTGGGATGAATCGCCCAATGCGCGCAAGGAACGGCGTCTACCGTGGGCAGGAGCGGGGAGACGGTTCGAAAAACTCGGCATGCCATGGCAAATCCTCCCCGCTCGAGACCTAGATCCATCATGAGTGACGGACGGACGAACCAGGGAGGCCGATGACGGCCTCGGACCGCACCAGGGTCTGGGGAAGCGCCTTCGCCAGGCTGGTGGCCATCGCGAACGGGTGGACCCGGAACCCCACCGACAGCGAAGACCTCGCCCAGCGAGGGCTGACGGAGGCCTGGACGGCGACGCCGGACGAGACCGACGTGGCGGCGCTCGTCCGGCGCGGGGCGCTGGCGATGAAGGGCGCCCTTGCCAACCAGCGGCGCGCGACGAAGCGCCGCGGCGACGAGCGGTGGCTCCGCGCGGCCTCGGAGAAGACGCGGGGGCTCCGGCGCACTCCCGAGCAGCAGGTGGCCACGCGCGAGCACAAGGCGCAGCTCCTCGCGCACCTCCGGGAGGCGCTCGCCGGCGATCCGGACGCGACCGCCCTGCTCGACGAGACGCTGCAGGATCACCGGACGGCCGCGGAGCAAGCCGAGGCCCTCGGCTGGGAGATCGGCCGGGTGCGCAACGCGCGAAAGCGGCTCGACCGGGCCGTGCAGGCGCTCGAAGCGGAAGACGCGGCGCCGGAGTCGGAGCGGAGCTGGGACGCCGCCGATCAGGACCACGAAGCGGACAGCGGAGCGGAAACATGAGCACCCCGAAGAAGAAGCTCGCGCCGGACGAGGCGTGGGACGCGCTGCAGCAGCTGGCGGCGGACGACGAGGTCGAGCGCGTGCTCGCGCTGAGCGACGAGGACCTCGACGACGAGCTGCGGAAGACGGGCGTCAACCCGGAGAGGGTCCGCCAGCGGGGGGAGGACCTGGCGCGACGTCTGGAGACAGAACGGGCGGTGCGGGGGACGACGACGGGGCGCCCCGGCCCGGCGGCTCCGTCGCGCCGGCGCTCG
>JBEKGQ010000513.1:0-5526 GCA_050012715.1 Polyangiaceae bacterium | reverse complement strand
ACGTCGATGGTCACGCGGAGCATGCTAGAGCACGCCCTGCATGACGAGTACGCCCGCAGTCACCGTCGTCGGCGCCGGGCTCGCCGGGTGCGAGGTCGCCTGGCAGCTCGCCGAGCGCGGGGTCGACGTGCGCCTCGTCGAGCAGAAGCCCCTCGCGCGCACCCCGGCGCAGACGACCGACGCGTTCTGCGAGCTCGTGTGCTCGAACTCGATGCGCGGCGCCTCCCTCGGCAACGCGGTGGGCCTCCTCAAGGAGGAGCTGCGCCGCGCCGGCTCGCTCATCCTCGCCTGCGCCGACGCGACGCGCGTGCCGGCGGGGGGCGCGCTCGCCGTCGACCGCGAGCGCTTCTCGGCGACCGTCACCGAGCGCCTCCGCGCGCATGCTCGGGTGACCCTCGAGTCCCGCATCGTCGAGTCGATCCCGGACGCCACCCCGTCGTCGCCCGTCGTGCTGGCCACCGGCCCTCTCACCGGGGACGCGCTCGCGGCGGACCTCGCCCGCGTCGTCGGGCGGGCGCACCTCGCGTACTACGACGCGATCGCCCCCATCGTGAGCGCCGACTCGATCGACTGGGACAAGGTGTTCAAGCAGTCCCGCTACGGCAAGGGCACCGAGGCGGGGGACGACGAGGCCTACGTCAACTGCCCCTTCGACGAGCGTCAGTACCGGGCCTTCGTGGCGGACGTGGTGGCGGCGCAGAAGGTCGAGCCGCGCGGCTTCGAGGACGTGCGTTACTTCGAGGGGTGCCTGCCGATCGAGGTGATGGCGTCGCGAGGGGAGATGACGCTCGCCTTCGGTCCGATGAAGCCGGTCGGGCTCGTCGACCCGCGGACCGGGCAGCGACCCTTCGCGGTGGTGCAGCTGCGGCCCGAGGACGCCGCTGCCACCGCGTACAACCTCGTGGGCTTCCAGACGCGCATGACCTGGCCCGAGCAAGGGCGTGTCCTCCGGACGATCCCCGGCCTCGAGCAGGCGGAGCTCCAGCGCTACGGGAGCGTCCACCGGAACACGTTCGTCGACGCGCCGCGGGTGCTCGACGAGCGCATGCAGCTGCGAGCCCGGTCCGGCGTGCACCTCGCGGGGCAGGTGAGCGGCGTCGAGGGGTACGTGGAGAGCTGCGCGGGCGGCTTCGTCTGCGGGGTGATGCTCGCGCAGTCGCTGCTCGGCCACGCCGTCACGCCGCCCCCGCCGACGACCGCCCTCGGCGGAGTGCTCACGCACCTCGGACGCGACACCAAGGACTACCAGCCGTCGAACGTCACCTGGGCGTGGCTCCCGCCGATGCCCGATCGCCGGATGAAGAAGCGGGAACGCTACGAGGCCATGGCCGCTCGCGCGCTCGACGACCTCGCCCGGTGGATCGACCTGGCGCCGCTGGCCCGGGCGGCCTGATCGGGATTGGTTGCAACGCGCCCTCGGTTTGTGGCATCCAAGCGCTCGCTATGAACCTCCGCCCCCTCGCCACGCTGGTCGGTGCCGTCGTCGTTGGTCTCGCCGCAGCTTGCGGCGGCAGCGAGCCTCCTCCGGTGGCTCCGCCGCCTCCGCCCTCCGCCGCCCCGGCGGACACGACGCCGCCGCCGGTCGCGACGACGCCGCCCGCCGCGACCACGCCTCCGGTGGCCAGCACGCCGCCCGCCGAGCCGCCGCCTCCTTCGCAGCCCGGTCCCGGCGACTGGGACAAGTGGACGCACGAGCAGAAGCTCGCGTGGATGAAGGTCGGCGTCATGCCGAAGATGGCGCAGGTCTTCCACGACTACGATCCGGCGAAGTACGCCGACGTGAAGTGCGGCCTCTGCCACGGCGCGGGCGCGAAGGACGGCAGCTTCAAGATGCCGAACCCGGATCTCCCGAAGCTCCCGGTGTCGATGGCGGGCTTCAAGCCCTGGCTGGCGAAGCACCCGAAGATGGGCGACTTCATGCTCAAGCAGGTGTCGCCGGGCATGGCGTCGCTGCTCGGTGAGGCGCCGTTCGATCCGAAGACGGGCCAGGGCTTCGGCTGCCACGGCTGCCACACCGCCGCCGCCAAGTAAGCCGCGGCGGAGCCCAATCTTCGCGCGGGCCGGGGCGTCCATCACGGGACGCCCATGCGCCGCCACCATCGTCGTGCGACCGCGCCCTCCCGGCCGCGGTACTGTGGGGCCCCCTTGCACCCCGCCGTCCCCGATCTCCTCTGCGCCGAGGCCGCCGTGCGGGTCGAGCTGCCGGCGCTGCGGACGGCGCTCGTGTTCGCCTTCGCCGCCGGTGGGGCGCCGGAGGTCTTCGACGAGGTGATCGCCGGGGCGCGTCTGCCGCCGTCGACCTGGGACAAGGCGGACTTCGCGCGCGACGTGTACCTGGACGACCTGGTGTCGCGCTGCCTGACGGTGCGGGTGGGCGGGAAATCGTTCCCGGCCTGCAAGCGCTACCTCGCCCGCGTGCTCGCCGAGCCGCCCCGCGCGAGGGCCGACGTCGAGACGCGCCGGGCCGTCCTCGCGGAGCTGGCGTCGTCGGCGGAGCGCCGGGCCGAGCTCGAGCAGGTCTACGTGTCGATCGTGCGCCTGCGGTCCTTGCTGTGCACGGCGCGCGCCCTCTCGCAGCGCGGCCGGCGCGTCGAGGTGCTGCGCGCGGCGCGCGAGACGTTCGAGCTCCTGGCGACGTCCTTCGACGGCGCGACGTCGGCGCTCTCCCGGCTCCGCGAGTTCGGCGCCGAGGTGGTGGCGGGGGAGGCGCACGCGCGCCTCGTGCAGCTCCTCGAGCACGACGACCACCAGGGCTCGCTCGATCTGCGCGTGCGCGTGGGCGCCGACGGCGAGGTGCGCGCGATGGAGATCGTCGGCGTGCGCGAGGACACGTCGAACCCGTTCCACGTGACGGCGTGGCGGCGTTTTCTGACCCGGCTCCTCCTCTTCTTCCGCGGCTGGCGAACGACGCGCGACGAGGTCGCCGAGCGCCTCCTCAGCGAGGTCTTCGCCGGGGTCGAGGACTCCGTGGCCTTGCTCTTCCAGGTCCTCGGCGACATCGAGCCGTACCTCGCGAGCCTCGGCCTTCGCGACCGCGCGTCGGCGGAGGGGCTGCCGATGTCGCTCCCCGAGCTCGTCGACCGGGTCGGCCCCGGCGAGCCGGCTCAGGGCGGGATGGCGCTCGAGGGGCTCTTCAACCCGCTGCTCCTCGCCGCCGGGGTGCACCCCGTCGCCTGCGACGTGCGCGCGGCGCCCGGGGCCGTCGTGCTGGTGACCGGCCCGAACTCGGGCGGGAAGACGCGCCTCCTCCAGGCCATCGCCATCGCGCAGACGTTCGCCGAGGCCGGCCTCTTCGTGCCGGTGCGCGCCGGGCGCATCCTCCGCGCCCCGGGTCTCTTCGCATCGCTCTACGAGGAGCCGCGCCCGGACGCCCCCGAGGGGCACCTCGGGATGGAGCTCCTGCGCATCCGCCGCCTCTTCGACCAGCTCGACGTGGGCGCCATCGTGGTGCTCGACGAGCTCTGCTCGGGGACGAATCCCTCCGAGGGCGAGGAGATCGCACGGCTCGTCCTGTCGCTCCTGCCGGAGCTCGGCGTGCAGGCGTTCGTCACGACACACCTCCTGCAGTTCGCAGCGCGCCTCGCGCAGGAGGGGAGTATCTCGACCATCGACTTTCTCCAGGTGGAGCTCGACGAGCTGGAGCGTCCCACGTACCGCTTCGTGCCCGGCGTGGCCAAGACGTCGCTGGCGGGCAAGACCGCGGCGCGCCTCGGCGTGACGCGCGAGGAGCTCCAGGAGCGCATCGAGCGCAAGAAGCGGAGCCGCGGCGAGGCGTGACGAGGCTCGACGCACGCTCACATGAGAAGCGTCGCGTGCGAGCTCCGCGGGGCGAGGCCGAGCGTCGTGGCGTCGTCGGCGATGACGTCGAGGGCGCCGAGCAGCGGATCCCGCGTGAAGTCCACGTAGCCCCAGGCCTCGGCGAGGAGCGCGTCGGGCAAGCGCTTGCCCAGCAGGCGCCCGAGCTCGTCGCCGACGAAGGCGCGCGTCTCGTCGGGCCGGCGCTTCGCGCGGTCGACCTCGTCCCCGATGGCCTCCGCGAGCCGGGTCATTCGCTCCGGGTGCTCGCGGCCGTACGCGCCGCGGGCCACCACGAGCGCGGTCGGAAAGAGGCGGTCCGGCCAGAGGCTCCGCTCGTCCACCAGGCGGACCGCGCCCGCATCGCGAGCGAGCCGTGTGGCCCAGGGCTCCGCGAGCCACGCGCCGTCGAGCGCGCCGCGCTGCACCTCGGTCAGGATCGTCGCCGCGTCGAGCGCGGTCACCGTCACGTCGCCGCCGCGCTCGCCCGGCGTGTAGCCGTGCTGGTGCAGGTACTTCCGCAGCGAGATGTCCTGCGTCGTCCCGATCTGCGTCGTCGCGAGGGTCTTGCCGCGCAGGTCCTCCCAGCCGGCGATGCGCGCCGCCGCCCCCACGAGGAACGAGGCGCCCCCCGAGCAGCAGCCGGCGACGAGGCGGAGCGTCCCCGCCCCGTGGCGGGCGTTCGTGTACACGATCGCCGACGGGCCCGCGGAGCCGGCGTCGATGGCGTCTCCCATCAGCGCCTCGAGCACCCGGGGGCCGGCGCGGAAGCTGCGCGCCTCCACCGCGATGCCGAGGGCCTTCTCGATCCGGCCCGACGCGAGCCCGGCGATGACCGGCGCGTGGGTCAGGTTCGTCATGAAGCCGAGGCGGAGCGTGTCGGTGGCCCGCCCCCGGCACGCGCCGAGCACCGCCACGGCTCCCGCGCCCGCGAGGAGATCCCGCCGAGAGACGAGGCTGCCCATCGCGCGGGTCTCCCCTCAGGCCTCTTTGACCTTCAGGAACGTGTGGATGCCGCACTCGGTCCGGGCGGTGCCCCTCCAGCGCCCCGCGCGCTCGTCCTCGCCGTCCGGGACCGGCTGGGTGCAGGGAAAGCACCCGATGGAGAGGTAGCGCCGGGCCCTCAGCGGGTGCTCGGGGATGCCGTGCGTCACCATGTACGCCTCCGCCTCGGCGCCGGTCATCGTCGCGAGCGGGTGGACCTGCACCGGCCCGTCCACCGTCGGCTGCAGGATGGGCACCTGCTCGCGCGTCCCGCCCTGATCGCGCCGCAGGCCGCTCACCCACGCGAGCGAGCGGGCGATGTACGGCTGGAGCGGCGCGATCTTGTTGCGAGCGCAGCAGAGGTCCGGGTCCCGCGCCATCACGTCCGCGCCGTGCTCCCAGAGAAAGTCGTCGCGCGGCACCTCGGGGCGGGCGACCTCGACCCGCAGGCCGAGCCTCGCCGCGAGCGCGTCGCGGTAGGCCAGCGTCTCGTCGAAGAGGAAGCCCGTGTCGACGATGACGACCGGCAGGTGGGGCGCGACGCGGCTCCAGAGGTGGAGCAGAACGCCGCTCCCCGCGCCGAACGACGACGTGAACAGCAGCTTCTCGCCCCAGCGCTCCACCGCGAAGGCGAGGCGCTGCTCCGGCGTGGCGCGCTCGAGGTGCTCGTTCTCGAGCGCGAGGTCCGCCGGCGTCTCGCTCACGCGGCGCACTCCCCGGCGCCGATCGCGACCTGGAAGCCCGTCT
>JBEKGQ010000512.1:0-5533 GCA_050012715.1 Polyangiaceae bacterium | reverse complement strand
GTAGGGTGCCACGAGCGCGGCGAGGGCCGCGTCGACCGCGTGGAAGTCGAGCACCCACCCAGTGGAGTCGAGCTGGGCCGCCCGCACGACGACGCGCACGTGCCAGCGGTGGGCGTGCACGCGCCCACCCTCGCCCGCGACGCCGCGGATCTGGTGCCGCGCGGCCACGACCGTCTCGACGGAGATCTCCCACATCGGCATCGGAACACGCGCCGTTTAGCATGCGGAACGGGATGACGACAGGGCACAGGCGACACGCAGGAGCGGCCGAGCTAGATAGTCGGGGTGAAGCGGCGCTCCCGGCATCGGCTCGTCGCGCCCGAGGCGATGGACGCCATCCTCGATCGCGCCGGCGAGAGCCGGTTCGCGCGAGCCCGGTCACCCATCGAGCTCAAGGTGTGGCGCGAGGCGGTGGGCCCCCGCATCGCGGATCGCGCGCGGCCGGTGTCGTTGTGGGATGGCGTGCTTCTCCTCCGCGTGCCGACCAGCGTGTGGGCGCACGAGCTTTCCCTCCTGGCGGGCGAGGTCTGCGCGCGACTGCGGGAGCGCGGAGTCGAGGCCCGCGAGCTCCGGTTCCGCGTTGGCGCGCTCGAGGCGGTCGAGCGTCCGCCCGAGCGGAGGGTCGCCCGCGCGGTGCCGACGTCGTTCACGGTTCCGCCGGAGGTCGGCCGCGCCCTCGGCCGCCTCGACGACGACGAGCTACGCGCGGCGATCGAGCGTGCGGCGGCGGCCAACCTCGCGTGGCAGTCGGTGACCCGGCCCGCTCCACCGCAGGAGGTCAGCGAAGCCCGGCGAGCCGCTCGAGCCCCTCGAGGCGCTGCAACAGAAACCGCTCGGCCGGCCCCAGCGACCCCTGCTTCTCGCGCATCCGCGCCACGTAACCGCGGAGACGGACGAGATCGATCGCGTTGACCTTGCGAAACGCGTTGTAGAGCTCGTCGACCACCGGCGCAGGGCACGGGCGGAGTTGCGCGTCGTAGAGCTCGATGACGTAATCCGCCCAGGCTCCCTTCGCGGTGGCCGTCGCCAGCTTGGCCGCGAAGCGGGCCGCCATGTCGACCAGCCAGGGTGAGAGCCGCTTTCCGGCCCGGCTCGCCTCCACGACGTCCGCGAGAGGGCTCGCGAGCAGTCTCTCCGCCTCGTCGGCGCGACCCATCGCCAGGGCCTTCTCCGCGACGCCACCGAGCAAGTTGAACGCGTCGGCGCGCCGCACCATGCTCGGTTCGGCGTCCACGTCGCCGAGCATCGGCGTCTCCGATGGGGGGACCGACGAGGCCCGCTCCGCGGCCATCAGCTCCGGGGCGGCGGGCATCTTGGGGAGGGTCCGTTTGCCCATCTGGTGGCTGGCCGTCTCGCGGCCCGCGCTCTCGCGTCCCTCGAGCAACGTCAGCTCCTGCGAGCCGATGACGATCTTGTCTCCCGCCACCACCTTTGTCCGGCCCGGGATGCGCTGGCCGTTGACGATGACACCGTTCCTGCTCTGGAGATCCTCGATCGTCACACCGTCGCGCGACACGACCAGCAGCGCGTGCCGGCGCGACACGAGCGGATCGTCGAGCGAGAGCTGGCAGCCGGCGCTGCGCCCGACCGCGAACTGCCCCTCGATGAGCTCGAGGTCATGGTGCAGGTAGCGCAGGCGAAAGCGCATGACGCTCGGCTATTGGACCCTCGGGAGACCCGGCGCGCGATTCTCACGCTCCACGTAAGAGCATTACCTTCTGCCCGCGCGCCGAGGCAAGCTTTGGCGGCGGGTGCGCGGGGCGCGACGTCTCAGGTCACCCCCGGCCACTCCCCCGTCACGTCGGCCCCCTCCGTCACTCCGGGCTCGACCAGGTCGCGCATCCGCTCCAGGCGCCCGATGGCTTCCACGTCGTTCGGGGAGGCGCTCCGAGCCGTACCGTCGAGGTGCTTCAAGAGCGCCGTCAGCCCCCCGCGGACGACGCCCGAGTGCTTGGTCGCAGCCTCGCCGACGCGCTCCACGACCTCGGCGGGCGGGACACGGTCGGTACGGCGGTAGATGTCCAGCGCCCAAAGGACCCAAGTGGGATCGTTGGTCGCTAGCGTGGTCGCCACGGCCTGCACCGCCAGCGCGGCGAGCGCTTTCGTATCGATCGACCCGCCCGCAGCGACGAGCTCATCGACCTGAGCCGTCGCCCGGCGGGCTATCCGCTCGGCGTCGGTCAGGCGGCCGAGCGTCACCGCGCGCTCGAGGGCCTCGACGAGGAGCTGTACGCTCCACGCGGTCTGGTTCTCGGACCCGAAGCTACCGCTGAGGGTCTCCTCGTCGGTCTGCTCGGTGGCCTCGCAGTTGGGACACGCGACCATCTCGCGGGGGTACGGCAGACGGCACTTGGCGCAGAGACGGAGAACGCCCGTGGTCTTGGAGTGGGCCTTGCCGAGCGGGTCGACCCGGCAGAAGACGAAGTCCTGCGTGCCGATGCGGACGCGGTCCCCGTCGCGGAGCGGCGCGGAGCCGCGCACCTGCTGGCCGTTCACCCGCACGCCGTTGCGGCTCCCCATGTCCTCCACGCTGCCGCCGTTGTCGTCGACGACGATGCTGGCGTGCTGCCGGGAGACGAGCGGATCCTCGATCGTGAGGTTGCAGTCGAGGCTCCGCCCGATGACCGTGATGCCCCTCGGCAAGTCGAACTCCTGCAGCAGAAACCTCAGACGGTATCTCGCCACTTGGATTCCTCGTGGTGGCCGCTCTCGGCGCCCATGCTCACCCCAACCCCTGGAATATAACGCGCATCGGGGCAAAGAGGACAGGCGCTTCCCTCGCCCGCGCGCCACGCCGGCCAGAACGGCCGCTTGCAACTGCCATCGAGGAGCATGTAAGCCATCCAAAGCGTGGTGGGGAGAGTAGGCTTGCGGGCGTGGACGAAAGCGTGAAGGAGCAGATCACGAAGATTTGCCGCGAGATCCTCGCCCCCATCGTCAGGACGGACGGCGGCGAGATGTACCTCGTTCGCTTCGAGGGCGACGACGTCCACCTTCACCTCGCCGGCACGTGCGCGGGCTGCCCCGGCTCCTCCATCACCAGTGACAAGGTCATCCTGCCGGCCCTGCGAACCGCGGCGCCGAAGGTTCGCGTCGTCGTGACGACCGGCGTCCGAATCCCCGAGGGGGCGGAGAAGCTCGGCTAGGGGCCCATCGGGCGCCGGATACGACCCCGCTTCGGTAGACTCTACGGCTTCTTCTTGGTGCCGGCGTCGGGCGTCGCCACGGCGTGCGCGGCGTTGGGATCGCTAACGCCCCTCCGCGTGAGGTTGGCGATCGACGGGTCGAGCGCGAACGGGTCGACCGGCTTGTTCGAGCGCAGGGAGGCGAGATTCGAGAGGGTGCTGCGGTCCTCCAGCACGATGCCGGCGAGATGCTCGCCGCTCCGATCCACGGCGCGCAGGTGGCTCTTGCCGTCCTGCCAATCGGCCTCGGTGCGCTCCAGCCCCTGCGACGCGTCCGCCGCGCGAATGCGCGCGGGGACGGAGAACAGCGTGTTCAGCTTCGTCACCGCGTCCTGGAACGTCGCGCCGAGAGGCCCGTCGGACCTCAGCGGGACCTCGTCGTAGACCTTCCAGAGCCGATCCTTGATGAAGAAGAAGAAGCGGTTCTTCCCGTCCTTGAAGAGCCGCTGGATGGCCTCGCCGTTGTTGTAGGTGTACTCGAGGTGGAGGGCGCCGACGTCGTAGCCGGTCGGCGAGCCGGCGTTGAACGGCGTGAAGCTCCGCTCGAAGTTCGCCTTGCGGTTGTCGCGATCGGCCTCGAGCTGCTGCATGTCTACGCCCGGTTGCAGCTTGGCGAGCTGCGGCGCGTACTCGCGGTCGAAGAGGCCGTTGAGCCGGTTGTAGACGTCCGTCACCTCGGTGTGCGACATGCCCCAGTGGATGTCCCGCTCCATCAGCGACGAGAGCGAGTTGACGGTGGGTGGGTCGGCGGCAGCGGCTGCCTTCGGCGGCGCAGCGACGGCGATCATTCCGCCGGCGCAGATGGCGCCAGCGGCCAGGCACGCGGCGAGAAGGACCCGTTTCATGCGTGCACCGTACCACACGACCTCGCCCCCTCGCACGTTGCGCGGGCTCAGCCTTCCAGGATAAAAGACGCCATGCGTCGACCTCCCCGCGGGCTCGCGGCTCGTGCGCTCGCCGTGGTCGCCTTCCTCGTCGGTCTGGCGGGTACCCCCGCGTGCGGCGCCGGTACGCCGGACGCCCGCAACCCCGACCGCCCACTGCCCCCCTACATCGGCCATGCGACGGAGCTCTTCGACGACGCGATCGAGCCCACCGCGGTCGGCTACCCGATGGACCCCGGGGCCAGCCCCGAGGGCGACACCCGCGTACGCGAGCGCACCCAGACGGGCGACGCGGTCGTCCGCGCGCGCGTGAGGACGGTGACGTCCAAGGTCGAGGATCGCGGGAACTCCTGGCAGATCGGCTTCCACGTCGTCGAGCGTCTGGGGGGATCCGGCCCGCTGGAGCAGGACTTCACGCTACCGGTCCTGGCCTCCGATCCCGCGGCCGGGATCGTTCACGCGTTCGAGGCCCGTCTCATCGGCAAGACGTTCATCGTCTTCGTGCGCGAGTTCTCGCACGCGGGGGCGCCCCAGGGTGATCCGGGCGATCTCCGGTTCCATGTGGCGGGCGACACGCCCGAGGAGCTGAAGGCCGTGAAGGCTGCCGTGCTGCTCGAGTCCGTTCACTGATGGCCTCATCCGGGAGGGGGCGCCAGTGGTGCGCCGACCCCCTCGGTGCTAAGCGAGAATTGCCGTGTCCGTCGAGATCAAGAGCCCCAAAGAGATCGACCTCATGCGCAAGGTCTGCCGCCTTGCCGCCGAGACGCTCCTCGTCGCCGGCGATCAGATCCGCGTCGGGATGACCACGCTCGACATCGATCGCATCGTCCACGAGCACACGCTCAGCCAGGGCGCGCGACCCGCCCCGCTCAATTACAAGGGCTTCCCCAAGAGCGTGTGCACGAGCGTCAACGACATCGTCTGCCACGGCATCCCGGACGGAACGGTGCTCCGCAACGGCGACATCGTGAACGTCGACGTGACGCACATCTACGAAGGCTTCCACGGGGACACGAGCGCGACCTTCTACGTCGGCACCCCGAGCTCCGAGACGCGCCGTCTGGTCGAGGTCGCCCGTCGCTCGCTCGACGTGGGCGTCGCCGAGGTCCGCGAGGGCGCGCGACTGGGAGACATCGGCGCTGCCATCCAGGAGTACGTCGAGGGCGAAGGCTGCAGCGTCGTCCGCGACTTCGTGGGCCATGGCATCGGTCGCAAGTTCCACGACGCGCCGCAGGTGAAGCACTACGGCAAGCGCGGAACGGGCGACCGCCTCCGCGCCGGGATGACGTTCACCATCGAGCCGATGGTCAACCTCGGCGGGTGGGAGGTCGAGGTCGACCCGAACGACAAGTGGACCGTCCGGACCGCCGACCGCAGCCTCAGCGCGCAGTTCGAGCACACGCTCCTCGTCACGCGCGACGGCGTCGAGGTTCTGACCGCGCGCAGCCGTGCGCTTCGAAACAG
>JBEKGQ010000511.1:0-5540 GCA_050012715.1 Polyangiaceae bacterium | reverse complement strand
GGGGGGGGGGGGGGGGGGGGGGGGGGGGGGGGGGGGGGGGCTCCGGGGGGGGGGGGGGGGGGGGGGGGGGGGGGGGTCGGGGGGGTGGTGGCGGCGGCGGAGGCGGCGGGCCCGGCGGCGGCGGAAACGGCGGCGGGGGGAACGGCGGGGCCAGCAGCAGTAGCAGCGGCGGCTGAGAGCCGGCCTGCGAACGGGGAGCGCCGCGGCTACTTGCCGCCGCGCTCCTTCTGCTCTTCCTCGATGTCCTGCTTCACGGCCTTCACGAGCGGATCCGCCTCGGGAGGCGCGCTCGTCGGAATCACCGGCACGAGCGAGACCGCGCCTTCGTCCGTCGCCGGTGCGGCGCTGGCGGCGGGGACGGCCGACGGCGCCTGAGCCGGCGCGGGAGCGGCCACGGCGACCGCGGTGGTCGCGCGCGGCGGAGTCGTCACCCCTCGCGGTGAGCCCAGGGGCGGATTCCATCGAGCGGGCGGCGGAGCCACCGGCAGCGCCGTCGCCGCGACCACCGGGGTGGCCCGGAGCTCGGGCACGACCGGCGCAGTCGTCGCCGTCGCCACGGCGGGAGATGCCGGGAGGGACTGCGCGGCCGGAGGCGGAGGGGCCGCGGCGGCGGCCGCCCGAGCGTCGTACGAAGGCGGTGCCTGAGCGAGGCGAGCGCCGACGACGAACGCACCGACGACGGCCAGGCCGATCACAGTTCCGCCGATCACGGCACGCCACGACGTCCTCGTTGCGCGGTCGGGAGAGTCGAGCACGGTCGAGAGCGGGGTGATGACCGTGGCGACGACCGGCGGCGGCATCGACGAGTACGTGGCCGGCAAGCGTGCGGGCGGCGGTGGGCTGATGGCCTCGACGGCCGTTGCCGGCGCGACGGCCGCCGTCTCGGCGGGGAGCGGCGCGGGCAGAGGGGTTGCCCCGAGATCGGGCTGGATCTTGCGCAGCACCTTTCGCCGGGGCGCTCGGGGAGGGGGAGGACTCATACGGCCAGCTTGGTGGGTCGACATACGCGTGCCCCGCAAGGGACCAGTGCGTGTGTGCACGTGACCCTGCAGGTATCCTTTGTCACACAAAGGTCGCAACGCAAGTACCTCGGGCGTCCGGCTACGCGGCTCGTTTCACGGACAGCGTACGCGGCCACCCGGTTTCGACACCGTTTCAGCGCCGCTGGCTTCGCTCGACCACCCTCTATAATCTCGCATTTCGGAAAGGATGGATCCTCTGCCGCAGACGCCCGGCTACGACGCGCTGGTAGGGACGACCATCGCGGGCAAGTTCCGGATCGAGGCGATGGTCGGCCGGGGCGCCATGGGGTGCGTCTACCGGGCGACGCAGCTGAACCTGAAGAAGACCGTCGCCATCAAGGTTCTCAATCCGGCCCGGCCCGCCGACGGCGCCTACGCGGCGCGCTTCAAGCGCGAGGCCAAGGCCGCGTCCCGGATGGACCACCCGAACAGCATGCGGGTGATCGATTTCGGCGAGGACGAAGGCGGCCTTCTCTACATCGCGATGGAGTTCTTGCAGGGGCGCGATCTGCTTCACGCGCTTCGCGAGGACTACCCGCTCTCGCGCGAGCGCGTCGTGAGCATCCTGTCGCAGACCCTCGCCGCCCTGGCCGTCGCCCACGAGATGGGCGTCATCCACCGGGATCTCAAGCCCGAGAACATCATGCTGCTCGAGTCGAAGGACGACGAGGGCAGGCCGACCGAGGTCGTGAAGGTGTGCGACTTCGGCATCGCCAAGATCGTCGAGCCCGACGAGGACCCGAGCGGCGAGGGCGCGTCGCGGACCGCGACCCACACCGGGACGCTCACGGCGCACGGGATGCTCATCGGCACCCCCGAGTACATGTCGCCCGAGCAGGCCCGCGGCGAGCCGGCCGACGCGCGCAGCGACATCTACTCGCTCGGCGTCATCCTCTATCAGCTGCTCACCGGGCGCCTCCCCTTCATCGCGGCCAGCAAGATCCGTCTCGTCATCAAGCACGTCGAGGAGCTGCCGGCTCCGCCCACGGAGCTCGATTCGAAGATCGACCTCGGCCTGGAGGCGATCTGCATGAAGAGTCTCGAGAAGCGCCCGGAGGACCGCTTCCAGACCGCCCGCGAAATGCGCGCGGCGCTGAAGGGCGTCCTCGAAGGCGAAGAGAGCCTCCGTCCGCGCGTCGCACCGAGCACCCCGCCGCCGACGCGTGGCTCGACGAGCAAGGCCAAGGCCGCGGCCCGCGCGAGCGATCCGCCTCCGCCGTCTCCCCCTCCCGAACCGAGCAGCCCGGCGCCGGCGCCGGTGAGCGCGTCCGCGAGGTCGATCAAGGTGCTCGCCGAGCCCCTGGCGGAGACGACGGCGAGCACGCTGGACGACCCGAGCGAGTCGGCGGCGGCGATCATGGAGGCTCGCAAGCTCCTCAACACGGTTCCGCCGCCGGGGCCCATCAAGAGCGATCCTCCGGTGCGCCTCGCCTCGCCTCCGTCGTCGGCCGCGGTGGGGTCGATTCCGCCCGCGACGCCGGCGAAGGCCGGCCTCGGGGTGACGGTCTACGCCGCCATCGCCGCGGTGATCCTCCTCGCCGCGGTGGCGTACTTCGCCTCGCGGTAGGCTAAAGCTGCGAGGCGCGGTAGCAGGCGGCGTAGTCCGTCCCGCCGCTTCCGGCGTCGCTACCGTTCGACTCGAGCCACGACGTGATGCAGTTGTACGCGTCGTCCCCCGAGACGAACACGGCGCCGCCCTTGTGCCGCTCGAGCTGGAGCGGCTTGCGGATGAGGAGCATCGCCTCCGGCGGCAAGGCCCCCTCGTAGACGAGCGTCGTGTACTCCGGCTGAAGCCCGATGACCGACTGATAGTTCGCCTCGTACTCGGTCGGCGTCGTGGCGCCGCTGCCCGGCTGGTTGTCCGCGTCGCCCTCGACGAAGCGCAGGCCGTACTGCCCGTAGATGCGCAGGGCGCGTCCCACCTGGCCATGGCAGTCGAGCGTTCCGCAGCGAAGCTCGAGCACGCGGCTCACGCCCGCCGTCGTCGCGGTCGGGTTCAGGTCGACGAACTCGTTGTAGCTCGGGGCGTCGATCTCGGTGACCTCGGTCGGATCCGGCGTGTCGCAGGCCGGCACGACGGCGAGCATCACCGCGGGCGCGAGCGCGGCGAACGCGAAGATCCGCGCCGCGGCGAACCAGGGACGGCGGCTGGGGGCTTTCATCACGGTCCGGCTCCGAATCCAGGGGGTATCGGGCTGACCGGGCAATTCGGGTCCGTGCCCATGAACGTCGGGTCGTCGGTCGGGGACATGTGGATGAGCCCCGGCGTCTGGAAGTAGTTGAGGTTCGTCGGGTACTGGTGGCAGTCCGCGCACGAGCCGTCGCGCCCGATGTGGCTCTGCATCGAGTCCTCCAAGGTGGCCCCTTCAGGCTGGCCGTCGACCGTCACCGTCAGCGGGAACTGCGGCGTCCAGTCGCTCGGCTTGATCCAGAAGTTGCCGACGCAGTTGGTGATGACCTGGAACTGCGACGTCGTGTCGTCCTCGAGGTACACCGTCACGCCACCCACGCCGATGGGCGCGTTGGCCCCCGCCGCCGGTCCGTAGAACACCGTGCCGCCGACGGCGAACTGCGTGCTCGCCGGCCCCTCCGGGCCGTGGCAAGTGACGCACGGTTGCCCCGCGCGGTGATACTGACCCTTGGGGATGCCGGCGACCTCGGGCCCGAGCGCGTTCACCGCCGCGGTGTGAACGGGATCCTCGTCACACGCGGCGGCGACGACGGCCGCGGGCAGGAGCAGAAGCAGCAGTGGCAGCCGGCTCATCATTCGAACTCCGCGTCGAAGCCCACGGTGCCGTAGAACGCCGTGCGCTGGGTGATGAAGAGCGCGTCGAAGTACTTCGTGAACATGACGTCGCCCTGGACCGAGACCCCGTACTGGGTCTTCGACTCGCCCGGGCTGAGGATGAAGTGGCCGCCTCCTCCGCCCGTCAGCGACACGAGCGGCGACAGCTCGCGGTCCGTCGTGCGGTAGACCGGGACGATGAGCTGCCCGCTCACCGGATCGACGGTGGCGGTGTAGGCGAGCTGGTAGAAGTTGGTGCCCGTCTGCGCGTTGAAGCGGACGTGCGGCCACACCTCGAGGTGCCGGCCGAAGTCGACGACGTATCGCGCGTCGGTCGTGGTCGCCTTGAGCGCCCACGAGTCGTTGTAGAGCCGCTGCTCGAGGCGCAGCGTGGCGCCGTTGAAGCGGTGCGCGAAGCGGGCCCCCACCGCGTACCGGTCGCGGATCCGCGGCAGCTGCTCGGTCGGCCGGAACGGGAGCCGCTCCTGGTTGACGACCGCCACGCTCTGCCCGGGGAGGATGAAGGGGGCGACGTTCACCGGGTCGAACATCGGCACGTAGCGGTACGGCTTGCTCTCGTCGCCGTCCTCGATCTGCGCCGTGGCGCTGACCAAGAGGAGCGACGTCGGCGAGAGGACGAACGTCACCCCGGCCTCGAGCTCGGTCGTGTCGAGCGTGTCGATGAAGTTGTTGGGACCGCGGCCGACGCTGTCGTGGTTGAAGTTGCCGGCGATGCGCGGCGTGATGAGCTTGTCGTCGAGGTCGACGGTGAAGGCGAGCCCGGCGCCGCGCGAGATGTAGTCCGGCTCCGAGCTGTAGTTGACCTGCGCCTGCCCGCCGTAGCTCCCGAGCTTGTAGCCGCCGTCGAGGCCGCCCGAGTAGCGCTGCTCCTTGAAGGGGGGCGACGCCTCGCTCACGATGTCCGGCGACGCCGCGCTCACCACGTCGATGAGGAAGTGCCCGCCGACGTTCCACCCCTGCGTCGGGGAGGAGACGTTCCCGTCGACCTCCGGGCTCCACACGTAGACGTTCGTCGTGTCGGCGTACCCGGAGAGCTGTGTCCCCGCCTTCACGACGAGGGGCTTCGACTTCTGCGGGAGGCATTTGAGGACGTCGTCCTGCCCCTTCGCGCTGAGCATGCACTTCAGCTGCCCCGGCGTCAGGTACTCGGGCGCCTGCGACTTGAGCACCAGTGGCACGGTCAGGAGCTGACCTTCGCCGACCTCGTACTTCGCGTCGAGCGAGAGCGGGATGCCGTTCTGCGTCCCTTCGGCGTGCACGTGGTGGTCGCCGGGATCGATCGAGAAGCGCTTCGTCAGCGACTTGAAGGGCACCGGGCGGTCGTCGAAGGTGACCTGGATGTCCTCCATCCCGGGGGTCGGCTGGAAGGTGACGTGCGGGATCCGCCGCAGGAGCTGCTCCACCCGCTCGCGGGCGACCTTCATCACGCCCGCGTCGCGCTTCTTCAGGCCGTCCTCGAGCGCCTTCTGCGCGTCGGCCAGGCCGTCGAGCAGGTGGGCCGAGCGAGCCTCGCACGACGACAGGTGGAGGCGCGTCCGCGGCTGCTCCTCGAGCTCGAGCGACTTCTGGTCGTGCTCGATGCAGTCGGCCAGCTTGCCCGCCATGTCGGCAGCCAGGCCCGCGCTCGCCTCCTGGAAGGCGTCCGGGTTCGTCCAGCCCGGGATGCGACCGGGGGCGGCCGGAGCGCCGGGGGCCGCCGGAGCGGGCTCGGT
>JBEKGQ010000510.1:0-5562 GCA_050012715.1 Polyangiaceae bacterium | reverse complement strand
GAGGTGCGACCGCGCCTGCACGAGGTGCGACCGCGTCTGCACGAGGTGCGACCGCGTCTGCACGAGGTGCGACCGCGCCTGCACGAGGTGCGACCGCGCCTGCACGAGGTGCGACCGCGGCTGCACGACGTACGACCGAGCCCGCACGTCGTACGACCGCGCCTGCACGAGGTGCGACCGCGCCTGCACGTCGTGCGACCGGGGCTGCACACGGTGCGACCGGGCCTGCACGACGTGCGACCGCGCCTGCACGAGGTGCGACTGCGCCTGCACGACGTGCGACCGCGGCTGTACGACGTGCGACCGCGCCTGCACGAGGTGCGACCGCGGCTGCAGTGGCCGGGGCCTGTGACTTCCTCTATGCCTGAGTCGAGATCCTACGATCAGGTCCGTCACGGGTCCCGCTGCGCGCAGTAACCGTTGACGCACCACATGCTGCAGCACTGGGAGCTTCGCCGGCACTCGGAGTCGACGTCCCAGCACACGCTGGGACCGGATCCCAACAGGTAGTTGCGCTTGGCGTCGCTGGCGCCGCAGGCAACCAACGAGAGTGCCGCGCAGACGAGGAGAACGATCGCGCGGACCACGCGCGAGGCCCCCGGCCTCACGGGGTGCCGCCCGAGCATCCCGTGTCGTGGTAGCAGCGCAGACTGCAGCACTGGTTATCCCACTCGCAGTGCCCCCGTGGCGCGAGGCAAGAGGGGTCCGGGCTCGGTGCGCTCGCCTCACGAATGGCGTCGCACGCGGAGAGCAGGACGAAGAGCGTCAGCACGGTGAGTCCGCCCGCCACGAGCCCGCGCATGCGGAGGCCGGGGCGAGGAGCGTCTCCGTTCACGAATCGATCGCGATGCATGGTCTTTCCTTTCCGAATCGATCTCGAGTCTCCAAACCAACGCGCCCGCGCCCCTCAGGCCGGCGCGACCACAAGCTCTTCTTCGGCGTCTCGGCCTCTCGCCCGGTCGCCCGCGAGGAAGAGGAACATGATGGGCACGAGGAAGAGGGAGATGACCGTCGACGACGTCAGGCCTCCCACCACGGCGAGCGCGAGCGGCTGGTTCGCCTCGGAGCCCTGCTCGAGGGCCATCGCCGTCGGGACCAGGCCGATGACCGTCGCCAGGCTCGTCATCACGATCGGGACGAACCGCGAGCGCGCCGCGGCGACGACGGCCTCCTCTTTCGGCGTGCCCTCGAGCACGCGGCGGTTGGCGTCGTCCACGAGCAGGATGCCGTTGGACACGGCGATGCCGATGACCATCAGCACCCCCATCAGCGCGGTGATCGAGAAGCCCTGGCCCGCCGCCACGAGCGCGATCACGATGCCGAAGAGGGAGACCGGGATGGTGAAGAGCATCACCAGGGGCAGCCGCAGCGACTTGAACTGCGACGCCATGATCATGAACACGACCATGACGGCGAGCCCGAGCGCGAGGCCGAGGCCCGAGAAGGTGGAGCGCATCAACTTGACCTGCCCGACGAAGTGAAAGCCGACGCCCTGGGTCCGCGGGTCCTTGCGCAGCGCGGCCTCCAGGTCGGCCGCCGTCGAGCCGAGATCGCGGCCCTCGGTCTGCATGAGGACGCGCGCCACGCGCGCCATGCGGCTTCGCTCGACGGCGACGGCGCCGACGGAGCGGCGCACCGTACTGTAGGCGCCGAGGAGCACCGGCCGACGCCCTTCGCCGTAGTGCAGAGGCAGCGTCGCGAGGGCCTGCGTGTCCGGGACCTGGGCGCCGTCGTAGAACGTGACGACGTAGTAGGCGCGCCCGTTGTGCGCATCGACCCAGACGCCGGGCGTGTTGATGTTGCCGGTCGTCGCCTCCAGCGTCGCCTGCGCGGCGTCGCGGAGGGACGAGCCGACGAGCCCCGACTTCTCGCGGTCCGTGTCGACACGCACCTCCGGGTAGTCCATCTGGAGCGACTCCCGGACGTCCCGTACTCCGGGGACGGCGCGCGCCACCTCCGCCACCGCCTTGGCCTGCGCATCGAGCCGGTCGAGATCGTCGTTCTCCAGCTCGACGACGAGCGGCGCGGTGTACCCGTTCGCGAAGACGCTCGCGACCAGGCCGCCGGGGTACTGCAGGAGCTCGACGCCGGGAAACTCGCGGTTGAGGATCGCGCGGGCCCGGGTCGCGATCTCCTCCTGCGACAGCTTGCGCTCGCCAGGTGGCGCGAACGCGAGCCGCAGGAAGCCGGTGTTGGGGGCGACGTTGGGGCTCGCCAGCAGGCTGCGTTGCTCCTGCGGCATCCCCACGTTGGTGACGACCATCTGGAGCGTCCCCTCGGGGAGCTCGCGCGAGAGCGTCCGCGCCATCCTCGTCAGCTCGCCCGACGCCTTCTGGACCGACACCCCGGGTGCGAAGCGGACGTAGAGCATGTCCATCGACTCGTCGATCTCGGGGAAGAAGCTCGTCGGGAGCCGCACCGCCGCCCATACGCTCCCCGCGACGAGGGCCATCGAGACCCCCACGACGAACCAGCGCAGCGGCAGAACGCGCCGGAGCACCGAGGCATACGCCGCGGCGAGCCGGTCGATCGCCGCCTCGAAGGCTCGCGCCACCCGGCCGCGCGATCCGTGGCCGAGGAAGTGCTGGCAGGCGACGGGCGTGACGATGAGGCTGACGAAGTACGAGGCGATCATCGCGACCGCGACCGTGATGGCGAGCGGCGCGAAGAGCTTGCGGGCCAGGCCGGCGAGGAGCACGACCGGCAGGAGCACCGCCATCGTCGTCAGCGTCGAAGCCAGCACCGGCAGCGCGACGGAGTTCGTCCCTCTCAGGGCGGCCTCCCTCGCGCTCAGCCCCATGCGCTGGTGCCGGTGAATGGCCTCGAGTACGACGACCGCGTCGTCGACCAGGCGTCCCATCACGAGCGTCAGCCCGCCCAGCGTGAACGCATTCAGGGTCTGCCCCGTCGCGTAGAGGAAGATGAGGGTGATGGCGAAGGACAGCGGGATCGCCACCGAAACGATCAGGGTTCCGCGGAGGCTCTGGAGAAAGAGCAGGATGACGATGGCGATGAGGGCGAGCGCCTGGAGGATCTCCCGCCGTAGGCCGTCGTACGTCGTCCGCACGAACGTCGATTGATCGAAGTAGACGTGAGCCTGCATGCCCTTGGGCAGGGTCGTCAGGTTCGCGACCTTGTCCTTCACCGCATCGACGATCTGGATCGTGTTGCCGCCGGGGATGCGAAGGACGTTGAGGTACACCGCGTCCTGCCCGTTCACGGAGACGGCCTGCGTCTCGGGCATGCCCCCGTCCACGACGCGCGCCACGTCCGCGATGAGGACCGGCTTGCCGTCGACCACCTTCACCGTGCCCTGGCCGATGAGCGCCACGTCCTCGGGGACCGCGTTCGTGTAGACATTGGCGTCGAAGCCGGTGGCGATGAACTCCCCGGAGGGGAGGAGCGCGTTGGAGCGCGCGACGGCGGCCGCGACGTCCTCCGCGGTGACCTGCTTGGACTGCGCCTTGACCGGGTCGACGACGATGTTGATCTGCCGCGGCCGTCCGCCGTCGACCGGGGCGCTGCCGACGCCGTCGATGCCCTCGATCTGGGGCTCGATGTAGTTTTGCGCGTAGTCGTAGAGCTGGGAGCCGGTGTACCCGGCGCCGGTGATCACGATCTGGCAGACGGGGGCGTTGGACGGATCGAACTGGAGGACGAACGGCGGCAAGAGGCCGAGTGACTTCGGCGCGCCGGCCATCGCGAACGCCGCCTCGGACTGGACGAGCGTCTGCGCCGCGGTGAGATCGGTGCCCCACTTGAGCCAGACGTAGATGAGGGCGAAGTTGTTACGCGAGAGGCTCTCGACGTGGTCGACGCCGGTGGTCGCGGCCACGTAGCGCTCGATGCGCCACGCCACGGCCTTCTCGACCTCCTTGGCCGGGAGCCCGGGCGCGACCTCCCCGATGATGAGCACGGGGGGAGTCAGCTCGGGAAAGGTGTCGACGCTCATGCGCGGGGTGACCACGACGGCGAAGACCATGACCCCGATGCACAGCATGAGGACGGCGATCGGGTTGCGGAGCGCCAGCCTCGTCATCGCTTGGCCTCCGGCGTGACGGACGCAGCGGGAGGGATCGCGACCGCGGTCGGCTCTTCCGTGCCCTTCACCAGATCCCCGTCGGTCAGCAGGGCACGGCCCTCGGTGACGACGTCGCTTCCCGGTGCCAAGGTGCGGTCGACGAGGAGAGTCCCCCCCGACTCGCCGAGGACACGGACCGTCTGGGCGTGAGCGCGGCCGCCGTCGACGGTGAAGACGGTCGCACGGCCGTTCCGGACCGTCGCCGCGTAGAGCGGGATCTCGGTCGCCGGCAGCGTGTCGCCGAACGCGATGCTCACCTCGCCAGTCGTATCGACGGGGATGGCCCGGTCGGGGTTGGGGATGTCGACCTCGAAGTGGACCGTCCGCACGTCGCGGTCGGCGTGGGGGGCGCGGCGGGCGATGGTGCCTTCGACCGACTGCCCCGAGGCGTCGACGTGAATGTGCACGGCGGTGTTCGGCGCCACGACGGCGAAGTCGACCTCGGGCACGTCGGCCGAGAAGCGAACCGTCGTGCGATCGACCACCGAGACGATGGCCGTCCCCGGTCGGACGAACGCCCCCGGATCGACGAACCGGTCCCCGACTTCCCCATCGAACGGGGCCCGCAGGACGCAGTCGCCGACCTCGAGCGAGCTGTGCGCCAGCGTCGCCCTCTGCGCTTCGAGCTGCGCGGCCTGCGATGCGCTCTGGGCGAGGATCTGCTCGACCTCGTTCGGCGACGCGAAGCCGCCGTCGAGCAATCGCTGCGTCCGACGCGCTTCGTCCTCGATCGCCTTCTGTCTCGTCTCGATGGCGCGAGCCTCCAGCGCGATGGCGCTCGAGGCGGTGCTGGCGTTTCGGCAGTCGAGCGTCGCGAGCACGTCACCTCGCTTCACGCGCGCTCCGGGGCGTACGAGCACGGCGTCGACATAGGCCGAGACGAGCTGCGGCCCGACGTTGGCCTCGACCCACGAGCGCAGCGTCCCGACGTAGGACCGGGAGGCCCGGTATTGCGCCTCCTTGGCCCGTACGTACGACACGGGCCGGGGGCTTGCGGCCAGCGCGACCTTGTTCGTTCGGGCCTCCGCCCGGAGCATCATCGCGCTGCCCAGCGCCATCGCCGCGATCGCACCGACGACGATGACGCTGGCCAGCAGCGCTCGGCGCGGGCCCGATGTGGCGACGACCGGCTCCGTCCCCGACCCGCTCATGGCGTCTCCGCCATCAGCCGACCCAGCGTGGCGCGCGTGCGCGCGAGCTCGAAGGTGCCGAGGGCCAGCTGGATCTCGGCGTCGGTGCGCAGTTCTTCGGCGTCCGCCAGCTCGACCGCGTTGCTCATCCCCGCGTCGAAGCGGGCGTTGGCCTGCTCGTAGTTGGCCACCGCGGCCTCGACCGAGTGCCGGAGGACGGGGAGCGCGCCGCGCGCGGCCTCGACGTCGAGATAGGCCTCCTCGACCGCGGACAGTACCCTCTGGCGCATGACCTCGGTGTCGGCGCGCGCGACGTCTGCTTCCACCCGCGCGCGGTCCGTGCGCGCCCTC
>JBEKGQ010000509.1:0-5574 GCA_050012715.1 Polyangiaceae bacterium | reverse complement strand
GATCGCGGAGCTCGAGTCGGCCCGGCGGATCGAGCCCGGGGACCCGTGGATTCTCGAGCATCTCCACGACGCCTACGCCAAGGCGGGCAACGCGGGGCGCGCGGACGAAATCACGAAGGCTCGCGCCTATTTCGGCAGCCGCCAGGGGCGCACGCCGACCGACGCGACGCGCTGGCTCCCCGACGGGGTCCGCTAGAGCGCCCCCGCGGCGATGACCGCCTCGCGGAAGGCGCCATCGACGTCGTGCGCCGAGGCGACGCTCCGTGCGAAGCCGGGGATGGTCTTGCGAAACCACTCCGGGTCCGCCGAACTCGCCGCCGCCAGCTCCCGCGTGGCGTCCGCATCGAGGCCCTGTCTTGCGCAGAGGAGCGCGAGGTTCAGATGGTCGGTCGCGTAGTACGCCTCGGGCCGCGCGTGGGAGCCCACGTTCTCCCGGAGGGCGGTGATCGCGCCGTCGAGGTCACCGCGTCTGGCCAGGGCGACCGACACGCGACGGAGAGCGCGCGCGTCCCACGGGTCGTCGTGCCCCGCGTGCCTCCATGCCTCGACCGCCTCGTCGGTCCGCCCGCTCGCGTCGAGGACGTTCCCCAGCTCGAACCACGGGCGGGCGTCGCCGGGATCTTCGCGGGTCGCCGCGCGGAAGTACTCGACCGCGGGCGCGAGGCGATGGAGCTGCCGCTGCATGGTCAGCCCCCGGTAGAAGTCCAGCTCCGCCGCGTACGAGACGGACGACTCGCGGGTCGGCACGTTGAGCGCGACCGCGACGACCGCGAAGCCCGCCGCGGCGACCGCCCGCTGCCCACGGGTCGCCCGCGCCACGCGCGCCACGCCGGCGCACGCGAACATCGCCAGCACCGGTACGGAGGGGAGGCGATAGCGGGACGTCACGAAGAAAGCGGCGACGACGAGCGCCTGCATCGCGACGAATGCGTATGCCGGAAGGAGCCGCCGCCGCTCGGGCCAGCACGCGACGGCACCGACGAGGGCGAGCGGCACGAGCAGCCCGTCGGGGAGCCACGGCGGCCCCCGTGGCACCAACGCGCGCAGCAGACGCGACTCCCGCCCCATGGCGTAGACGTCCGTGTCCCGCGGGATCTCCGGCCCGTCGAAGAAGAGGTAGAGCTTGCGGAGGTAGAGCGACACCGCGCTCGCCGGGTGCTGCGCCCAGAAGTCGCGCCCGCGCTGGTAGAACCACGAACCCATGGCGCCGTTGAGGAGGCCGGCGCGGGTGGGCTCGTCCTCCAGGGCCGTCCAGTGCTCGCCCGGGCGGATGGCCAGCGTCCGGTCGTAGTGCTCGTTGTTGCCGAGGTAGAAGTTGATCCCGCCGTTGGTCGACACGAGCACGAGCTCGTGCCCGCGCTGCCAGTTGCCCCACGCGACCGGGGCGATGGGCAGGGCCACGCCGAGCGCCAGCGCCCCGACGAGGACCGGACGACGCAACCATGCCCCCGCGAACAGCGCAAAGGGGAGCACGGTCGGCCCGAAGACGCCCGCGACCCCCAGCGCGATGCCGGCGAAGAACGCCGCACGCGGCGTACCGTCCTCGCGCGTCCGCAGCAGCAGCCACAGCGCGAGAAGGTCCGCCGCCACCATCCACGTGGGCGGCAGCAGCTCGTAGCACTCGAAGACGAGCACCCCGTGGACCGCAAAGACCGCGGCCGTCGCGAGGCCGATGCGACGCGAGAAGAGACGCGCCGCGACCAGGTACGCCAGGCCACCGCTGGCGACCGACACCAGCGCCTGCACGATGCGCGGCGCGAGCAGCCCCGGTCCGCACGCCCAGAACACCGTCGCGAGCGCGTACGTGAGCCCGGGCGGCTGGAACCACGCTCGCGCCTCGGGTCCGTGCCCGTCGGCGAGGGCGCGGCCGAGCGCCACGTAGCGCTCCTCGTCGATCACCGGGTAGTCGAAGAGAACGTCCTGACGCTGCCCGACGATGTACGTGATGCGAAGCGCGAGACCGACCGCCAGGAGCGCGACCAGCACGATGCCGACCCGGCGATCGCGAGACTTCACCCACGCGAGTATCGCACGCAGGGAAGAGCCCGACGCCTCGTCCCGTATGCCCTTGGACACATGCGCCTGCGGCCGATGCCCGCCCTGGTCCTGCTGGTCTCGCTGGCCCCGCTGGTCGCGTGCGCAGCGCAGCCTGGAAGTCCCCCGCCGGCCGCCGCGCCCCCACCGACTCCTAGTGCCCCTCTGGGAACCGTCTTGGTCGCGCCACCCCCACCCCCGACCGCGACCGCCGTGGTCCTCGTCGCCCCGCCGCCTCCCCCGCCGCGGCCGGTCGTCGCTCCTGCGGTGGACTCGGCACCTGCCGCCGACGAGCCCCCCGCCCCGCGCCACGTCGATGGCTTTCGCCCCGATGGCCTCGAGGTCCACGTTCTCGCCCCGGGCTCCGGTCGCGCCGCCCAGGACGGGGATCACCTGCGCGTGGACTACGTCGGCACCCTCCTCGACGGAAAACAGTTCGACAGCTCGCACGACAAGGGGCGCGTCCCGTTCCGCTTCGTTCTCGGGCAGGGAAGCGTCATCAAGGGCTGGGACGAAGGCGTGGTCGGGATGCAGGTGGGCGAGATCCGGCGCCTGACCCTGCCGCCCGAGCTCGCGTACGGAGAGCGCGGCCGCTCCCCGATGATCCCGCCGCACGCGACGCTCGTCTACGAGGTCCAGCTCCTCGCCATCGACTCGCCCTGAGCCTCCTCTCGCCCCGGACGCGCCTCCGAGATCAACGGCACCCTGGCTTCATCCGGCGAACCCCCAGCGAGTCGGTGAAGAACGGCGGGTCGCAGGTTCCCCAGGTCCAGCCGTCGGCGATGGGCTCCAGCCGGGAGTCCATGGCCATGGTCACGCGCGCGACCTGCGCCCGCGTGCCGCCGAGGACGAACGGAACGATCTGCGTGCGGCCGAGCGCGGTGATGCGAAGCTTCCCGGAGACCGGTCGGTCCGCGGCCGCCCTGTCGGCGCGCACCACCTCCACCACGAAGGGCCCCGTGCCGCCGCTGGTGAGGGCGAGCGCCTCGTGGGAGGCACTCGCGCAGTCACTCGCGCGCACGTTTCGCGCCGCCGAGGCCCACGACAGGCGACGACCGGAGGGATCGACGACGGCCACGTCGAGGTCCACCCCGGCCGAGGCGTCCCACGTCGCGTCGACCACGATGTCGCCGAACACCGCGTCCGCGAGCGCGGCGCCGGGCGCGAGCTTCGCGGCAGCCGCCGACACGCGCGTCCGCGTCGCGTCGTCCTTCAGCGCCGCGAGCCATCGCGATTCGGAGCGCGTACGATCGTCGCCTCGTTCGGCGCGCTCGCACGCGAGCGCCGCGGCGGTGGCGGCCACGTCTCCGGGCCTGGTCTCCGCGGCCGCGACCCGCAGCGCGCACGCCGGCGATGCGCGGCCCACGCGCTCCTCGGCCCGCGCGAGGGTCGACGCCAGGTCGGACTGCGCCGCGACTGCCATCGACGGCGACGCGAGCATCCCCGACAGGACCCGCAGGGCGCCGTCGCGGTCCCCGCGCCAGGCCTTCGCCGTCGCGCGGAGGATGAGCGCATCGGCGTCGAGCGGATCGCGCTCCGTCCACTTGGTCGCCAGCGCCTCGACGTCGGCCACGTTGCCCTGGCGGACGAGGAGCCTCGCCAGCTCGGCATGCCGCTGCCGTGCGTCGGGCGACGCGGCGAGGGCCGCCCGCGCGGTCGCGAGCTTCTCGAGGTCCACCGCCGGCCGGTCGTCGGCCGCGATGGCCGCGGTGCGGAACCACACGCGACGCATCCACCGGCCGGGACGGGCCGCGCGCTCGGGCACCGGCGCCGGCCCGGCGGTCGCCGTCGGCGGGGGCGAGGGCGGCGCCGTGGCCTGGGCCGCGAACCCGCCGGTGAGGCGCCCGCTCTCCTCCTTCGCCGGGGCGCCCGCCGAGTCGGCGGCGGTCATCGGCCCTCCCTTGCCGCCGGCCCGGGCGAGGTTGCCCAACCCGAGGGCGCCCGCATTCTTCTCGTCGTCCGCGCCGGTGTCCGGGAGGGCCGCCGTCTCGGTCGGCTTCGCCTCGCTCTCGCCGGTCCACTCGAACGCGTGCTCCGCGCGAGCGATGCCGAACGCGCGGAACATCGCCTCGCTCTCCAGGACGAGCAGCGACGTCGACCGGCTCGGCACGCGGAACCGGTGCGAGAGCGAGACCGACTCGGCCCGCGCCGCGTCGTCGCCCGCCCGCTCGTCGTCGGCCACGCGCATCGCCGCCCACGTCCTCGCCGCCCAGGCGTTTCCGTCGTCGCCCGCCGCGCGCACCTCGATGGGCCAGCGCGCCTCGAACGGCTCGCCGGCGACGTTCCCGCGCAGCACGACGTCCCCCGCGGCGCGGTCGCCGTGGAGGCGCGCCGCCAGGAGCGTCTCGCTGCCGGCGCGGATCGTCGGGAGCTTCGCCGGCACCACGTCGCGCAGGCCCTCGGGGAGGATCACCTCGACGTCGCGCAACGCGGCGCCGTACGTGGCGGCCAGCACGTCCAGCGCGGCGACGTCGATGGCCTGCCCCGGCGCATACGGCACGACCGCGCCGCCGCCGCCGCGCGCGATCTCGCCGAGCGTGTCGACGTCCGCGTCGCTCCCGATGGGGACAGTGATCACCTCCGCCCGCCGGTCCGGGAGCGCGTCGCCCACTTCCGCGGCGACGCGCGCCATGCTCCGGTACCCGGCGCTCGCCGCGCCGTCGCTGAGGAGGACGACGCGGAGATCGTGGCCGGCGTCCCGCCCGCCCACCGCCGCGGCGGCCCTCACCGCGCCCACGAGATCGCTCGCGCCGTCGGCCTCGATGCCGGCCAGGAACGCGTCGACGTCGTGCGCGGCCGCGGCCCCCGGGGCGTGCCAGCCCCCCGGCATGGCGCGGCACTCGAGGTCGCACGCGAGGATGGTGACCCGATCCCGACGGTCCATTTGCTGGGTGATGGTCACCGCCAGGCGGTCGGCCCTTCGCAGCCGCTCGCCGAACATCGCGCGTCCCGCGTCGACGACGAGCACCTGATCGCGCCCCCGCGTCGCGATGCGCGCCGGGAGGCGTGGCCGCAGCGCGAGGGCGACGAAGCCGTCCTCGGCGCCCCCCGGCGGCGCGAAGCCGAACGCGGACACCTCCGTCGCCCGGTCCGCCGTCGCGTACTCGACCACCAGATCGCCCGACGGGGCGAACGGCGAGCGCGACATGCCGAGGCGCGGCCCCCGGGATTCCCCGGTCCGGTCCGCCGACGCGTCCCTCGGAGCGAGATCGTACCCGCGGGCGTGCACGTCGATGGCCTGATCGGCGCCGAGCACCTGGACGTCGAAGCTCGCCTCGTCGATCGCCGCTGGCCCTCCGCGCGTCGCGAGCGGATACACGTAGCGGCGCACGCCGGCCGACGGGGCCACGTGCTGCGTGTACGCGAGGACGATGCGCCGCGAGCCGTTGCGCGGAATCGGGAAGATCTTCAGCTCCGCCCGCCCCCCGCGCTGCCACTCGAGCAGCGCCGGGTCGCGCCACGGTCCGGGCACCCACACGACCTCCTCGACCGGTCGCGGCGCCCCGGGGGCGGCGTGCTGGATGACCCCGCGCCAGATGC
>JBEKGQ010000508.1:0-5590 GCA_050012715.1 Polyangiaceae bacterium | reverse complement strand
GAAGGTTGGAGGCCTGCCAACGCATTGGCAAGCGGGACAAGGAGCGGGAGCGGCGGGTGCATCTTCGGGACAGGAGGCACGCCATGGAGGTCCGCGGAGCAGGGGTGGTCGTGACGGGGGCGAGCCGGGGCCTGGGAGCCGCCGTCGCGCGGCGGCTGGCGGCGGAGGGAGCCCGCGTCGTGCTCGTCGCGCGCGGCGGCGAAGAGCTCGGGCGCGTCGTGGCGGACATCCGCGGCGCGGGCGGGGAGGCCCACGCGGTGGCGGCGGACGTGGGCGACAAGCCGGCCCCGCACGCGATCGCAGGCACGGCGGCGGCGCTGGTGGGGCCGGTGGAGCTGCTCGTGCAGGCCGCGAGCACGCTTGGCCACGTGCCGCTCCGGCCGCTGCTCGACACGGACTGCGAGGCGCTCGAGCACGCGCTGGCGGTGAACCTCGTGGGCCCGTTCCGGCTCGCGAAGCTCCTCGTGGCGCCGATGGCGCTCCGCGGGCGCGGGCTCGTCGTGAACGTGACGTCCGACGCGTCGGTGGCGCCGTACCCGACGTGGGGCGCGTACGGCGTGTCGAAGGCGGGGCTCGACCACCTCGGGCGCATCTTCGGCGCGGAGCTCGAGGGGACCGGCGTGCGCGTCGTGACGGTGGACCCGGGCGAGATGGACACGACGATGCACGCCGACGCGATGCCCGACGCGGACCGCGCGGCGCTCCTGGCCCCCGACGTGGTCGCGGCGCGCATCGTGCGCCTCGTCCGCGCCGCCGAGAACGTGGCCAACGGCGCGCGGGTCGAAGCGTCGGCCTGGGAGGAGAGGTAGCCCATGACGCCCGCCCCCTGGCCCCGGGACGAGCCGCTCGACGAGCGGCTCCTCGTCGTCGATCCGCGCGCCGGCGACTGGCGCGACGCGCGCGTGCGCGATCTCCCGCGCTACCTCGCGGCGGGGGACCTCCTCGTCCTCAACGACGCCGCCACCGTGCCGGCGTCGCTGCCCGCCGTCACCGCGCGCGGCGAGCGCGTCGAGCTCCGCCTCGCCGCGCACGTCGAGGACGAGGTGTGGCGCGCGGTGCTCCTCGGCGAGGGCGACTGGCACACGCGCACCGAGCACCGCCCGCCGCCGCCGCCGGTCGCGCGCGGCGAGACGCTCCGCATCGCGCCGGGCTTCGACGTGGTCGTCGAGGATCGCGACGACGCGCGACCGCGCCTCCTCGGGGTGCGCTTCTCCGTCCGCGGGGCCGCGCTGTGGGCCGCGCTCTACCGCCACGGTCGCCCGGTGCAGTACGCCCACGTCGACCGCGCGCTCTCGCTCTGGCACGTGCAGACCCCCTTCGCGTCGCGCCCGTGGGCGGTCGAGATGCCCAGCGCGGGACGCCCGCTCACCTGGCGCCTGCTCGGCGAGCTGCGCGCCCGCGGCGTGCGACTCGCGTCGCTCACGCACGCGGCCGGCCTCTCGTCGACCGGGGACCCGTCCATCGACGCCGCGCTGCCGCTGCCGGAGCGGTTCGACGTCCCTGCCGCCACCGTCCGCGCCATCGCCGAGACCCGCCGCGCCGGGGCCCGCGTCGTGGCCGCCGGCACCACCGTCGTCCGCGCCCTCGAAGGCAGCGCGCGCCTTCACGCCGGCGAGCTGCTCCCCGGCGAGGGCACCACGGATCTCCGCATCGACGCCCGCTTCCGCCCTCGCGTCGTCGACGGCCTGCTCACCGGGCTCCACGAGCTCGGCTCCTCGCACCGCGAGCTCACCCAGGCCTTCGCGCCCGAGCCGCTCCTCGCCCGCGCCTGGACCCACGCCGAGGCGCGCGGCTACCAGGACCACGAGTTCGGCGACGTGTGCCTCGTCCTCCCGCGAAGCTAGGGGGAGAGAAAGCGAAGAAAGGAGGGGAGGAGGAAAGGAGGGTTTTGGCAGACCACATCACTCGGCACTCCTTTCCTCCTTCTCTCCTTTTTCTGCTTTTCACTCCGGTTTCACGAGGTACTTCTGCTCCAGCGCATCCGGTGGCGCGTCGCCGTCGGCGGCGATGCGGGCGCGCCAGGTGGCGTCGCTCGCGCGCTGGGCCATCGGCTGGACCACCTCGGCGTGCGGGATGGACGCGCCGAGGGCCAGCCAGAGGCGGTGGGTCTCCGGCTCGCGCATCACCGTCCACAGCTCCTCGATGCGGCCGAGGCCCTCCTCGAGCGCGCGGCCCGAGGGGCGGTCGGTGTGCACGTCCACGACGAGCGGCACGTCGGCCGCGTCGGAGCCGGTGAACGACGCCTCGAGCGCGCGCAGCCGCGCGGGGAAGGCCCCGAGCGCCTGGAGCAACGCCGGCGGCACCGCGTGATCCGACGCCTCGTGCACCGCGACCCCGAGCGCGGTCCACAGCAAGTCGTCCACCTCGTCGAGCACCGCGAGGCCGGGCGCGCCCTTCGCGAGGATCCCCGCGCCGACGAGGGCGCGGCTCGTCTGCCGCACGAGCGCCACGAGCTTCGCGATCGCCTCCGGGTGCGGCTCGACGAAGACCGGCACCGCCGACTCCACCGGCGTGCGCGGCGCGAGGCGCAGGTCGAGCACCTCGACGCGGGCCATCGCGGTCGCGTCGTGGCGCAGCTCGGTCCACGCGCCGATCGCCACCTCGGCCCGGCGCGCGCGTCCCTCGGGCGTGGCCGCGCCCGCCTCCGCGCGGTCGCCCATCGACGGGCGCAAGAGCGTCTCCAGCGCGTCGAGCATCGACAGGTACGGCGTGCGGTGCCGCTCCAGCGAGCCCTCGGGCGGGCGCGAGCGCGTCAGACGGTCCAGCGTCTCCGGGTAGCGCGCGTAGAGGTCGTCATTGCCCGCGTGCACCGCGGCGCGGGCCTCGCTCGACCCGAGCCAGGCCGCCACGTCGAGCGCCGAGGGGAGCGCGCGCCAGCCGTCCCGCGCGCTCGCCGGCGGCTCGTGCCCCGAGAACGCGCCCACGACCGGGAAGACGAGCGACTGCAGCGCCTCCCCGTCCGGCGTCGCGCGGGGGCCGACGAGCCGGAAGCCCGGCGCGAGCCGCCCCACCGGCAACCCGGGATCGCCCGCCCCGCGCGCGACGATCGAGCCGAGGGCCCCGTCGTCCTCGCGCGCCTCGCGCGCCTTCGCCGCCGCGTGCCGCACCGGATCGACCGACGCCACGTTGGAGAACCAGTCGCCGTTGCGCAGGTCGAGCTTCTGCGCCGCCGCCGCGAGCGACAGATCGCGCGGCGACGTGTCGTCCGCGTCGCCCACCAGGAGCTCCCCGGCGCGCTCCACGCGGTCCCACGCCGCCGCCGCCTCCGCGTCGACGTCGTAGTCGAGGAGCCGCGAGAGCAGCAGCGCGGCCCGCGCGTGCACCCGCGCCGTCCCCACGTCGACGCCCGAGAAGACCGCGCCCTCGCCGGTCCCCTCGAGCGCGAACGCCGCCCCCTGGAGCCACGCCGCGGCGCGGAACCAGCCCGCGTGCGCCGGATCGCGATCCGCGTCACCGCGCGGCGACATCGCCGAGTAGTCGAGCGGCACCCGCAGCCACGGGCTCGTCGCGACGCCGACGTGCGTCAGCACGCGCGACTTCTCGCCGTCGACCAGCCCGCGCAGCTCCTCGGGCGCCTCGTAGTCCGGCTGGAGGAGCGCCAGCGCCACCGCGACGACGCCGTGCGCGACGAGGTACGACGGCGCCATGTCCGCGCGCGCGCCGCGGCTCTCGGCGGCGAGGCGCAGATCGAGCCGGTGGAGCATCGTCGCCAGCGCGGGCGCGACGAGGCGCGCGTCGACGTCGGCCATCGCGCGGTCGATCGCCACGTGGGTCAGGAAGAACATCGCGTCCAGCGTGAGCACCCACGCCACGCGGTCGTCGCGCAGCGACGCGTAGAAGTCGCCCAGGTGCGACTCCGGGTGCGGCGGGCGCACCACCGCGAAGCCGTGCGCCGCCACCGCCTCGCGCAGCGGGCGCGGGGCCGCCGTCCAGCGCTTGTCGCCACCCACCGAGCGGCCGAGCTGCGTCACGTCGACCGGCACCTCGAGCACCGCCGACGACCCCGCGACGGGGGCCTCGACCGCCTCCCAGTACGTCCACGCCGGAAGGGGCGCCGGAGGGGCCACGACGCGCGCCGGGGCCTTCGGCGGGGCCGGCGGAGGGGGCGGAGAGCCGCCGCAGGCCGCGGCGAGGGCCAGCGGCAGGGCGACGGTCGCGATTGCCCCTTTCACGATCGGCGCTAACGCTAGCGTAGACGCGTCGACCGCGACAATTGCCGTGAGCTTCGTGAAGAACAACCGCCGCCGGTTCGAGCCCGGGCGCGCCCACTTCGTCCTGCCGTCGCTCGCGGCGTCGCCCATGATGCGCCTCTTCGCGTTCGCGCTGGTCGCGTTCGTCGCCGCGGTGTACGGGCTCGTCCGGCACTACACGATGAAGCCCCCTCCGACGCCCGCCCCCGCCGTCGCGCCCCCCGCGCCGACGTACGACGCCGACGCGGGCGAGTACCCCGTGCCCGAGGAGTACCTCGAGAGCGAGGGTGGCCCGTGACCGCCGAGGACACGCTCGTCATCCACGAGATTTACGCGAGCATCCAGGGCGAATCGACGTTCGCCGGCCTGCCGTGCACCTTCGTCCGCACGACGGGGTGCAACCTGCGGTGCGTGTGGTGCGACACGCCGCAGGCCTTCCACGGGGGCACGCGCATGACGCGGGCGGACGTGCTGGCGCGCGCGCTGGCGCTCGATACGCCGCTCGTGGAGCTCACCGGCGGCGAGCCGCTCCTGCAGCCGGGCGTCCTGCCGCTCATGCGCGAGCTGTGCGACGCGGGCAAGACGGTGCTCGTCGAGACGAGCGGCGAGGCGGACGTCGCGGGGGTCGACCCGCGCGTGCACAAGGTGATGGACCTGAAGTGCCCCGGCAGCGGCGAGTCGCACCGGAACCGCTGGTCGAACCTCGAGCACCTCGGCCCGGGCGACGAGGTGAAGTTCGTCCTCGCCGACCGCGCCGACTACGAGTGGATGCGCGAGGTGGTGCGCGAGCGGAGGCTGGCGGAGCGCACGCCGAACCTCCTCGCGAGCACGGTGTTCGGCAAGCTGGCCACGCGGGACCTCGTGAAGTGGGTGCTCGAGGACAAGCTCGGCGTGCGGGTGCAGCTGCAGCTGCACAAGTACGTCTGGCCGCCCGAGCAGCAGGGGGTCTGAGGCGAGCCGAGGGCCTCTCGGGGCGTGCGGGGCGGTCCGCGCGGCGAGGGGAGGCATCCAACGAGCCGTTGGAGGCATCCGCGACGCCGTTGGAGGCACCCAACGCCCGGTTGGAGGCACCCGCGGGGCCGTTGGATGGCCCCAATCGCCCGTTGGAGGCATCCGCGGGGCCGTTGGGGGCACCCAACGCCCGGTTGGAGGCATCCGCGGGGCCGTTGGACGGCCCCAATCGCCCGTTGGAGGCGTCCGCACGCCGGTTGGAGGCCTCCTCGCGCCGCGAAGAGCGGAGGGCAATCCAAAGGAGGGAAGGAGGAAAGGAGGGGGATCGGGTCGGAAACCGCGAAGGCGTTCCCGCAGTTTGGAGTGCCGACGCCCCTCCCCATCCTCCTTCGCTCCTTCCCTCCCTGTTTCACCCTCTCCGCTCCCCGACGGAACCGGGAGGGCGACGA
>JBEKGQ010000507.1:0-5603 GCA_050012715.1 Polyangiaceae bacterium | reverse complement strand
CGCGAGGAGCGTTCGATCGATGTCGGCCTTCTGCGACGCCGAGGGCTTGAAGACGACGGACATGGTCGGCAAGCGCCGCGCGGGATCCAGGCGGCCGAGGTCCGTGCCCGTGCGGATCAGCGGGTGCACGCTTCCGGGCAACGTCACCAAGCCGTTCGACGTCACCGCGGCGGCGGCCGCCGGCGCCGCGGCGGAGGCGCCGGAGGGATCGCAGAGGGCCGCTCCCGCGACGAGAAGGAAGGGGCTCAGCGTCAGCAGGCGTCGGGCGAAACGGCTCCCGCGCGACCGGGTCGGACACGGCGTCATTCTGGAGTCTCCTGGAGGCGCGCCACGTACGCGAATGTGCATGGCGCGCGGACGGGCGCGAACATGCCGCGCAGGCCACGAACTCGCAAGCACTCTGTCGCGACGGCCAGACCCGTCACAGCGGCGCAGTCTTCGTCCGTCGCCGCTGGAGCGTGGGGCAGTGCGTCAGGATCAGCCGCTCGCGTACTTCACGCCGCAGCCGTACGCCTTCGTCTCCGGCACCTTCACCGGCTGATGCGCCTTGAGCGCGGCGAGGGCGTCGTCCACGTAGTTCACCAGCTTGCCGTCGGTCGGCGACTGGCCCTCGCCATCGGGCGAGTTGTCGATCGCCCCGCGATAGACGAGCGTTCCCTGCGCGTCGATGACGTACATGTTCGGCGTGTTCGTCGCGCCGTACGCGCGTCCCACGTGACCGTCCTCGTCGAGCAGGATCGGGTGCGTCATCCCGTACTCGGCGGCGACCTTGCGGTTGGCGTCCGCGCCGAAGCCCTGCTTGCCCGATCCAGCCGAGTTGACGGCGAGCCAGACGACGCCGTCGGCGGTGGCGCGCGCCGCGTCGTCCTTCAGCGAGCCGACGGTGTGCGCCTTGCGGACGAACGGGCAACCCGGGTTGAACCACTCGAGCACGACGGTCTTGCCCTTGAAGCTCGAGAGCGTCACCGCCTTGCCGTCGATCCCGGTCAGCGTGAAGTCGGGCGCGGGAGCACCGACGCTGGCCTTCGCCATCGCCGGAGCGGTCGTCGGCGCCACGGCCGGCGCGGAAGCCGGCCCGGTGGCCGCCGGCCCGGGGCTCGAGGAGGGCGTGTTGCAGGCGGCGGTCACGAGCACGAGCGTGGTGAGGAGCAGGCGCTTCATGCCGAGCAGTGTAGGCGACGACCGCGACTTGAGCAGCATCGCGCTTTGCGGTAGTGCCCGCTCAGGGTGCCTGTTGCGCGTGACCACGGCGTTCTCGACTTCCTGCTGAGGGTGGTCTTCTTCGCCGCGGCGCCGTTCCTGCTCGTCCTCGTCGCCGCGTTCTTCCCGGTGACGGGCGCGCTGGTGCAGGTCGGGTTCGGGCTCGCCGCGTTCTTCGCCGGCGAGGCCCTGCGGCGGTGGGCCTCGCGGTCGAAGGTCCTGCGGGTCGCGCTCTCGAGTCAGCTGCAGTTCGAGGCGTACTACCGCGAGCATCCGCCGCGGACGTTTCTCTACTACGTCTTCTACCCGGTCCTCGCGCCCTACTGGCTCGTCCAGAAGGAGGCGCGGCGGGAGTTTCTCCTCTTCAAGGGGTACACGGTCGCGAGCTTCGCGATCCTCGTCGGGTCACTGGTGCTGCAATACGAGAAGTACTTCCCGCCCGAGCTCGGCGTGAAGTCGTTCCTGCCGATCGCCGCGTGGACGCTGGGCGTCGAGACGATCGTCGTCCTGATGTTCCTCATGCCCATCGTGACGAGCGTCGTGCACTTTCACACGATCCGCGCGCCCTGGCGGCTGGGGGGGCTGCTCCTCGTCGGCCTGGTGTCCGTCACGGTCGCGGTCGTGCGCATCGAAGCGCGGCGCGACCCGATCGTGTCGTACGCGACGCGCATGCGGGTCCGCTACCGGACGGCGGCGAAGCCGAAAGCGGCGGAAGCCGCGCAGATCGCCGCCCTGCGCTCCGCGTGGAAGGCGATCCCGAAGGAGAAGCAGGACGTCGACCACGACGGCAAGGTCGAGCGGAACGTGCTCGATGCCGCTCACGTCGCGCTCCAGCCGTTCTACAAGCCCGACGAGGCCAACGCGTTCGACCTGTGGTCCACGCGCACCTCGAAGAGCTCGATCCTCATCCTCTACTTCGAGGCGCGCGAGAAGAACGATCCCATCTGGCTCGCCCTGACCGGAAACGGCACGGTGACCCACGACGTCCGGCAGCTCCCGCGCGGCGCCTTCGACGCCATGTACCGGCTCACGCAGTGAGTCAGTGAAGCATCTCGGCGAGCTTCGCGAGGTCGATGTTTCCGCCGGAGACGACGGCCACGATCGGCCCGTCGCCCGCCCGGCCCGAGAGGGCCGCCGCCACCGACAGCCCGCCGGCCCCCTCGGCGATCACCCGCGCCCTCTCGGCGACCAGGCGGATCGCGCGCCGCGTCTCGTCGAGCGAGACGACGATCGAGCCATCGACGACCCCCTTCATGCGCTCCCACATGCGCGGAAAGACGCTCTTGCCGCCGGCGCCGTCGACGAACGACGCCTGCCACCCGGCGAACTCCCGTGCTTCCCCCGCCGCGAACGAGGCCGCCGCCGGCGCCGCCGTCTCCGGCTCGGCCCCGAGGACGCGGACCGCGGGGGCCAGGTGCCGCAGCGCGCTGCCGACGCCGACGATCAGCCCGCCTCCGCCGACGGCGGCGATCACCGTCCGGACTCCCGGAAGATCCTCGAGGATCTCGAGGCCCATGGATGCGTTGCCGGCGATGAAGTCGTGATCGTCGAAGGGGTGCACGAACGTCCCCTCCACGCCGGGGAACGTGCGCTCCGCCATCGCGCGCCAGCACGCGTCGAACGGCGCCTTCACGATGCGCGCTCCCAGCTTCTCCATGCGCTCGACCTTGGTCCCCGGGGCGGTCTCGATCGTCACGACCGTGCATGGCACGCCGAAGCCCCGCGCCGCGTAGGCCACGCCCTGCCCCGCGTTTCCCGCGCTGATCGTCCAGACGCCCCTCTGCCGGGCCTCGGGGGAGAGCATCGCCACCGCGTTGGCCGCGCCGCGGAGCTTGAACGAGTTCACCGGCTGCAGGTTCTCGAGCTTCAGCCAAATCTCCGGGGACGCGCCGTCGTGCCGGAGCTTCACGAGGGGCGTTCGGATGGCGACCCCCTGGATGCGCGCGCGGGCGGCGCGGATGTCCTCGAGTGAAACGGGGCGGACGGCGGGCAGGTCGGCGGGGGTCGGCGGCATCGCCCGGCAGTCTAGCCGCGAAGTATTTCAGCGCACTTGCGCTCGAAGGAGCCCCACACGACAATTTGCAGTCGGGACCATGGACGAAGCGAGGAGGGGGGCGCGCGTCGCCGCGAGGTTCCGGGTGGCCATCGAGGGCATCGAGGCGACGCCCGTCCTGCGCAAGGGCGACATCAGCGCCACGGGGGCTTACTTCGAGGTCGACCACGACGTCGGTGACGTCGGCACGATCCACGCGCTGCGCCTGGTTTCCCTCGACGCCCAGGCGTCCATGCGCGTCATCGCCCACGTGGTCCGGACGGTGCGCATGTCCGACGAGACCGGGCGGCGGATCTCCGGCGCCGCGTTCGAGTTCATGCCCGAGAGCGACATCGTGGCCGAGCAGCTGCACGACTTCGTCCGCCGGGTCCTGGCCTACCGGCGTCCGGGGGAGGAGCCCTCGGTGTCGTCGCTCCTCGCCGCACGCATCGGCCGCGTCTCGGGGCCGGCCGAGGCGACGCTGCAGAAGCTCAGCGTCCGCACGCTGGTCATGGAGACGAGCTGGGCCATCGAGCCGGGCGAGGCCGTCCGGGTCGACGTCGTCGCCCCGGGGATGACGCGCCGGCTGCGTCTCGACGGGCGCGCGGTGCGAGTCGTCTCCAAGGCCGGCTCGCCGCCGAGATACGACATCGAGGTCGCGGTCCAGCACGAGACCAAGCGTCCTCTCCGTACGGAGTCGTCCACCGCCATCGCCGCCGTCACCCTGGACCCGAAGGACGTCGAGGACGTCATCGAGCCCCCTTCCACGTCGGGCGAGAGCGACGCCAACCAGGTCCTCGACGACTTGCTCGCCGCGCTCATCCTGCCGCCCGACGAGGGCGCGAAGCGAACGCGTCGGACCCACCTCTCCGGCGAGCTCTCACGCATCCGGCTGCCGACGCTCCTCGGGCTCTTCGAGATGGAGCGCATGACCGGCCGCCTCGTGGTGACGACCGGCGGCACCGAGTCGCACGTGTTCTTCGCCGATGGTCGCATCGTCGACATGGAGCCGGTACCCGCGGGGGAGACCCGGCGCGAGCGCATCGGCAAGCTGCTCGGCGCCGAGGAGGGGACCTTCGGGTTCTCCGTCGAGAAGGTGGACCGCACCGACCGCATCCAGGTCGGCACCACGGCGCTCCTCCTCGACCTCGCGCGCGAGGCGGACGAGAAGGCGCACGCGGGGGGCTGAGCTACCTCCAGAAGCGCTTCACGGCGCCGAGGAGCCCTTCGCGAGCCACCACCTCGGCGACGTCGAGCACCCCGGGCGACATCCGGAAGAGCACCCGGTAGTGGATGCCGATCCGCGCCGAGTACATCGCGGGCGAGATGCGCTCGAGCTGCTTGATCTCCCGCCAGACGCTCCCCTCGCCGCTGCACAGATCCGCGATGACGCGCAGGGTGTCCCGCACCACGCGAGCCGGCAGGGCGCGCATCGAGTCCTCCGCCGCGGGATCGAAGCGGGGGACCATCACGCCGCGCACTCGCAGCGCCTCGTCCGGGGCGCGCTCGCCCTCCGGCTCCGGCTCGGCCGCCGCCGCGACCGCGGTGGCCGCCGGCCGCTCGTCGCGCGTCGCCCTCTCGCCCGCCTCCGCGAGCTGACGTCGAAGCTCGCCACGCTCCTCGTTGCCCGCCGCGATGAGCGACTTCAGCTCGGCCACGCGCTCCCGCAGCTCGCTCCGCTCGCCCTCCCACGACGCCGGGGCGGGGGCTGCCGCGGCACCGGGCTCCCGTTGCCTCTCCTTCAGCCGCGCCTCGAGCTCCTGGATCCGCGCGCCCGCTTCCTTCGCGTGCGCCCGCAGCGCGCGCGCCTCGGACGCGAGCTCCTCGACGCTCTCCTTGGCCCCCGGCTGCGCTTCGCGTTCCTGGTCCAGCTTCACGAGGGCGTCGTAGACGTCTCCCGCGGGATCGCCCGCCGGTAGACCCAGCTTGTCGCGCGCCTCCTCCACCAGCTCGAGGAACACCACCGCGTCCTCCGCCCCCGCCGTGGCCAGCGCTCCCCGCGCCGCCACGATGCCCAGGGCCGGGTGATACGCGAGCAGCGCATCCGCCACGTCGAGCAGCACGACGGAGTCCTTGCGCAGCCCTTGCTCGGCGAGCGCGTCGAGCTTCGAGAGGGCCCGGTTCGTCGTCGCCACCGAGAGCATCGCGTCGACCAGCGAGTCGACCACGCCGCCCTCCCGGAGCTTCTCCGCGTGCTTTCGCGCGACCTCCAGGGAGCGCGAGCGGAACGCCTGGTCGACGAGCTCGATGCGGTAACCCTCCGCGTCCTCCCCTTTCGCCGCCATCGCGTCGAGCGCCCGCTCCGCCGAGTCCCATCGCCGATGGCTGAGCAGCTGGCGGTAGGCCGCGACTCGCGTGGCGGGCAGCAGGC
>JBEKGQ010000506.1:0-5607 GCA_050012715.1 Polyangiaceae bacterium | reverse complement strand
GACCCTGGCTGTACGACGTGCGACCCTGGCTGTACGAGGTGCGACCCTGGCTGTACGAGGTGCGACCCTGGCTGTACGAGGTGCGACCCTGGCTGTACGACGTGCGACCCTGGCTGTACGACGTACGACCCTGGCTGTACGAGGTGCGACCCTGTCTGTACGACGTGCGACTGGGGCTGCATGACGTGCGACTGGGGCTGCATGACGTGCGACCGGGGCTGCATGACGTGCGACCGGAGCTGCACGTCGTACGACCGGGCTTGTGCGTCGTGCGACCGGGGCTGTACGAAGTACGACCGCGCCTGCACGACGTACGACCGGGCTTGTGCGTCGTGCGACCGGGCTTGTACATCGTGCGCGCGGGGGTCAGCGACCTTCGCAAGCTCGCAGCGTCGATTGCACGTCCGCGTCCTGGCCCTGCCCCGCCCACCTGGCGAGCAGCGCGCGAGCCTTTCCGCATTCCCCCCGCTGCTGGGCTGCGCGGGCAAGTAGGATCGCGGCCTCCTTGCGGTGAAACGAGGCGGGAAACGCCGCGAGGTGATGCTCCGCCGCCAGCGCGGCCGCGTCGCTACGCCCCGCCCGCGAGAGCGCCACGGCCTCGAGGAACGACGCGTCCTCCGTCTGGGGTGCTCCAGGCTGGGAGAGCACGAACGCGTGAAACGCAGCCGCTGCCTCGTCGTTGTGCCCATCGCGCAGCAGCCCGATCGCGGCCGCATACGCCGCCCCACCGTCGATCACCGCCGCCGAAGCCGTCGGCGCCGGGCGCGCCACAGGTGCGGGGGTAGGTCTCGCTGGCCCCGTCACCACGCTCCACGTCTCGCCTGCTTCGAGGCGTCGGGTGTCCCGACCTCGCAGACGAACCTCCACGACCCCTTCATCGACGTGGACTCGAGTCGTGGCTCCCTGCGCGACGCTCACCTCGAACGTCGTACCGCGGACCTCGAGCTCTCCATCCGGCACCATCACGACGAAGCGCTCCCCCGCCACCTGGGGCCGCACGTGCAACTGGACCATGCCGTCGTCGAGCACGACGTGCTCGAACCCTTGCGCGCGCGCCTGCGACCAGCGCGCAGCGCCCGCAGGGACCACGGCCCCCGCCAGCGCCTCTGGCGCCTGCGTGCTCGGCGTCGCCTCGGGCGTCGTCGTGGCCGGGGGCGCGCTCGCCAAGCCCGGGCCTCCTGCCGACGGCGGCGCTTTGCGGGCGACCAGCGCCCACACGCCCGTCCCGAGGACCAGGACCACGAGCACCAGCAGTGAAGCGATGCCCGGGCGGAGTCCACGCAGCGCTGTCGGCGGCGCGACCCCGGTGGCAGCGTCGCGCAGGACGCGAGCCCGCAGTCTGCGTAGCGAGAGCTCGGTCGGCCCGTCGTCCGGCAGTGCGCGGGCGAGCTCGCGCAGCCGTTCGTCGTGACCCAGTTGGGTCCGGCACGCCTCGCACGCACGCAGGTGACGCTCGAAGGACTTCGCGTCGCCCTCTCCGAGGCGCCCGTCGCGGTAGGGCTCGATCTCCCAGAGCCGAGAGCATCGTTCCCGCGTCATTCGACGCCTCCCCGCTGGAGTGCTTGCTGGAGCTCGCGCCGGGCGTGAAACAGCCTGGTGCGCGCCGTCACGGCCGGGATCTCGAGCGCGAGGGCCGCCTCCGCGGCCGATAGGCCCTCGAGCTCGACCAGTACGAACACCGCGCGCTTCTTCTCGCTGAGCCGAGCCAGCGCGCGTTCGAGGACGGCCAGCTCCTGGTTGTCGCTGGCTCGCCGCTCCGGATCGGCGACGCCGCGACCGACCAGCGTCTGCGCGAAGGAGAGAAGCATGCGCTGCAGGCGTCCCGCGCCGCGACGGTGGCGCATCGCGAGGCGCACGCCGATACCGCACAGCCAATTGCGGCAGCTCGCGCGGCCGTCGTACGAAGCCGCGATCCGCGGCAGGTTCAGGAAGGTGGCGTGGACGACGTCGTCCACGTCGGCGCCGTCGGGGAGCGACCGGCGCACGGTACGCCACACGTCGCGTGCGTAGCGATCGTAGAGCTCACCGAGCGCGCCGAGGTGGCCGCCGGCGACCTCCGCCAGGAGCTCCGCATCCGTCGCGCCCGCGGGACGCGGCTGAAGAGGTCGCGTGGTCACAGGAGCGCTCCCGAGACGCCTACGCGCACTCCGCCCGTCCACGCGGGGAAGGGAGGAGGCCCGGGGAAGTCGACCAGATATGCCGGAACCTCCAGTCGCGTGGTCCGGAGCATCGTCGGGGCGAGGCCCGCGTCGATCGTCACCGTCAGCGCCCACTTTTCGCCGAGAGGGACGGCGAGGCGGGCCGAAGCGTCGACACGGAGCGCGACTTCGCTTCCCGCGACGCTCTGCGCCTCCGATCCGCCGGGCTCGTCGTACTCCATGTGCATCCAGACGATGGACGGCTCGAACCCGAAGTCGACGGCGGCGGACCCCGCGCGGACCCGGCGACCCACGCCGATCCCGAAGCTGACGTCGTTGTAGACGTCGCAGTCCAGCCCTTGCCCGGGCAGACAAGACACGAGGGCCGATCGGATGGTCGACATCAGGAGCCAGCGACCGAGCACCACGTCGAGGCGTCCTTCGACGTCGAGTACCGTGACGGCGGTGGGCGCCGTCAGTCGAGCTCCGGTCGCGAGCCCGGCCCAGAGCTCGAGCGCTTGCGACGCCGTAGTGGTCGCCGGAGCCGGCGTCGTCTCGCGGAGCGGCTGCCGGGGTGCAGGGGGAGGCGCGACGATTGGGGGGGGCCTGGATGGCGGCGGCGCGGGAGTCCCCGCCGGGATGGTCAGCAGAAGACCGAGCGCCGTGGCGACGAGGCTGTCGGGGCGCTCTACCGCGCGCTCCGTGCGCCGCCCATCGCCCGTCGTGGCGACCACCCGCACGGCACCGTCCGAAGGCTCGATCGATAGCGTCATGGGACGGCATTCGGAAGTGGTGAGCTGAGCAATCTCGCTCTTCAGCTCGTCCAGCGCGCTGGTCCATCGGGGCGCCAGGGCCTTCGGTACGATGACGAGAGCGCACGGCTGGTCGGCGCGAGCGCTGGAGCCGACCGCGATCGTCACGCCCGCCACGCCGGCCGTCACCATGCGCCCCAAGTCGACTGCCCTCACTTCGAGCGTCCTTCCGTTGCCTCCCTCGTACGCCTTTTCGTCGCCCATCGCCACGCGGGGAGAGTGAGCACGCGCCGTCGGCGCCTAGACGTCTGCGGGACGGTGAAGATGCCTCCGACGCGTGCTCGTCGTCCATTGCCCGATGGAGTAGCGAACGTTCACTCTTCTTCTCAGAATCTTCCGCGGAACGGGTTCGCCGCCGCCGCGGGAGGGCGGGGATCGGAGCCCTCGAACTCGTAGCCGACGATCGCCTTCACCACGATGCCCGCGCTGTCTTGCGTGAGTCCCTCTCCCACCCCGAAGTTCACCTCGAGGCGATCGACCGAGACCAGATCGATGACCTCGAAGACTTGCTGCTCCTCCTGACGCCAGGGAAGGATCGCGGAGAGTGGCCCGAGGGTCGCGTAGTACTCGAAGCCGAGCGCCACCGGCCCGAGGGTGCGCGCCACCTTGACCGCCGGCTGGAACGACGGACCCTGGGTGGCGTCTGAGCCGGCGAGCGATTGATCGAGGATGGGGTTGAGCACGAAGAGCCAGCCGTCGTCGTGCCACGCGACGATCGGGCGGATCTCGCTCCCCCAGCGATCGTGATCGTACGTCGGAGGCAGGTACGAGACCTCGAAGTTCATTCCGAGCCGCCAATGGTTGTTCCACGATGGCGGCGTCACGAACTTGGACCGGAGCTTGACCCCCGCCCAGTCCACTACACCGTCATCCGCGCGGACCGCGCCCTGCAGATAGGCGCCCAGCTCCCAGAAGGGCGTGACTCCGAGAGATGGCTCGAGCGTCGCGTGGAACTGCCCGTGAAGCGCGGCCTCGGGCGGGACAGCGACTCGGTTGCCCGTCGCCCAGTCGTTGAGGTGAAGCTCCAGCCCGGGGACGCCGGGTGCATTGGCGGTCCCGTCGTAGACCTGGATCTCGAAGGGATCGCCGGCGCGTGCTTCCGACGCGGTCGACAGCAGCGCGAGCAGCACGAGGACGTCGAGAGCGGCTTGCCGCATGCTCGCGCGCGATGCTAGCCGCTTTCGCGAGCGCCGCGGAGGCGACGCTGCATCCATCGCGTGGCGCGGAGCAGGAGCACCGCGATACCAGACACGACGGTTGCCACCGCCAGCAGACCGGCGCCGCGAATGAGCCAGTGATTGAAGTCCTCGCGGGCCCGGTAATCCATGATGTGGAGCGACCAGAAGAAATCGTAGAGGCGCCAGCGATCGTTGCGCCGCGCCGTCACGTCACCCGTCGCGGCATCGACGTAGATCGCCGTGCCTGCGGCGTCCGCGAGAGCGACGCGATAGGCGGGCAACGTGCACTCCGCGTGCTCGCAGTCGCGATACTCGAGCGGCGGCGAGGCCTCGACCAGGGTGATCTCGCGAACGGGCGGCGAACCGGGCTGGTCGCGTCGCGCGATGAGCTCCGCCTCGGCGCGCGAGACGGGGGCGAGCTCGCCCGAGCGCGTGTCCACGCGGAGGGTGGCCGCCGCGCCGTGGACGACGTAGTAGGCGCCGGTCGGCGTGCCGCGCAGCTCGACGTGATCGACCGCCCCTGCCGCGGCAGCGACCTCGATGGCGCGGGCAATCGAAACCGCCGGAGGCTCCGCGAGGACGCCTCGGTGCGCCCCCTCGACGGGAGAGCTGCGGATGGATTCCTGCGAGACCCAGGCGAAGACCGATCCGCTCACCGTCCAGATGGCGAGCTGTACGAACGCGGCTGCCGAGATCCACTTGTGAAGGAAATAGAGCAGGCGGTTCATCGCGGCTCCCCTGTATGCCTCATCCTCCGTACGCTGCGAAGCGCGCGAGACCTCGCCGCCAGAAGAGGCGCACGATCCACGCCGTCACCAGCACGAAGATCCACTGCCGGCCGACGAGCGACAGAGCCTCGGCGCGCCCGTGGGCGCCCACCATGAGCTCCACCGGGAGCCCGATCTGATAGCGGAACGGCAGGTAGTCGAGCACGACGCGCACGGCGGGCGGAAAGAGGTCGACCGGGATCAGGTAGCCGCTGAGGACGAAGTACACCGTGAGCCAGAGGTCCATCACGCGGGTCGCCTGCTCGATGAAGAAAGCGAGGGCGCCGATGGCGAGGCTCACGAAGAGCGAGATGAGCCAGGCGCCGACGACGGACACGCCCCACAGCCCCCACACCACCGGGTCGGTGGTGAGCTGCCGCGAGCCGACGAGCACGAGCAACACGACCGCAACCGGCACGGCGACGACGGCGCGCAGAGGCATGGGGGCCATGCTCTCGGCGGCATACGCCACCGCCGGGTGCACCGGGCGGAGGAGGCGCGCGGCCAGCGTCCCGTCCCGCACCTCCATGTTGATCTGCCACGAGACCCATGAGCTCGTGAGCTGGCGCACGACGAACGTCGCCAGGAAATAAGCCGTGAGCTGGGGCTCGCCGTAGCGACCGAGAGGTCCGTCACGCGCCACGGCGTCGAAGAGGGCCAGCATGATGAGCGGCATCGTCGAGGTGAGCGCCCACACCACCATCTCGGCCCG
>JBEKGQ010000505.1:0-5616 GCA_050012715.1 Polyangiaceae bacterium | reverse complement strand
GAGCGCCCGCCACGTGCTCGTCGTCGGCGCCGAGACGCACTCGGCCGCGATCGACATCTCGACGCGCGGCCGGACGGTCAGCTCGCTCTTCGGCGACGGCGCGGGGGCCGCGGTGGTCAGCGCGACCGACGAGGACCGAGGCGTGCGCGGGACGTGGCTCGGGGCCGACGGTCGCTACGCGGAGATGCTCTGCCAGAAGGTGTGGGACATCCGCAAGCGTCCCTTCATCCCGGTCGACGCGAGCGGCGTCGGCCAGGTCGACGCGAGCCACATGTACGCGCAGATGGATGGCCGCACCGTCTTCAAGCACGCGGTCGAGAAGATGTGCAGCGCGCTCATGCAGGCCTGCTGGGCGACGAGCACCGACCCGAAGGAGGTCGACCTCTTCTTCTTTCACCAGGCGAACATGCGCATCAACCAGTACGTCGCGAAGACGCTCTCGCTCCCCGACGAGAAGGTCGTCCACAACATTCAGCGCTACGGCAACACCACCGCGGCGACGATCCCCATCCTGCTCGCCGAAGCGGAGCGCGATGGCCGCCTGAAGCGCGGCATGCGGGTGGCGATGGTCGCGTTCGGCTCGGGCTTCACGTGGGGCTCGGCGATGGTCGACTGGTAGCCCCGCGCCGAGCCCGGCCACTCACTGGGTCGAGAGCTTCAACGCGAACGCCGGCGAGTCGCCGCGAAGCAAGGGGCGGCGCGTGGCTTCGATGGCGTCCATGACGGCGACCATGTCCTTGAACGGCGTGTCGTCCGCGGTGTGGAGCACCGCCTCGTCCCGCTGCGCATCACCGGGGGACGTGTGAACGCCGCTGCTACGCCACTCGCCCGCGATCGCTCTCGCCAGCGCCGGGTACTCCCTCGGCACGTCGACGGAACGCCCCACCACCTGCCCTTCGCGCCACGACAGCACGAAGCGGTCCGGCGAGCGCATGTCGACGTGAAGCGATCGCTCGGGGACCGGGCGGTCGATGCCTTGGTTTCCGGGCACCTGCGCCGAGCCGTCGATCCGGGACATCTGCGACCACACCGCCGTCACGAGCAGGAACGCGATGGTCACCATCAGGAGATCGATCATCGGCACCATGTTGATGTTGGCGTCGAGCGCCTTTCGGCCCACCCCGCCGCTTCCCGTCTCGATTGCTCCGGCCATGCCCGTCCGACCCGTGCGACGAGGCGGTCTTGGGTTCTCCGGGGGAGTGGGTGAAGGTCGGGGGCGGCGTTGGGGTGGTCAGCCTCCCGGCCGGGGGCTGGTCGCCCGAACGTCCGCCTGTCCGGGGCCTCGATCTGCGGAAGATCCGAAGAAAACAAACCGTCCTGCTGCCATCGGCGGCCTGCCCGGTTCTTGCACCTCGATGAAGCTGCAAGGCACCCATGCTCATCGACCGCACCTTCGCCGAGGTTCTCCCCCATTCGGACGCCGATCCCACGGAGCGCCGTTCGGCCGAACGCATCCCCATCGAGACGGATGTGGCCCTCGGCGGGCAGGGCCGTGTCCAGGTGGGCGTCGCGCACGATGTGTCCCCGGGAGGCCTGTTCGTCTCGGCGTACGCCCCCATGCCGCTCGGCGCGCGGGTGTCCCTGCGGTTCCGGCTGCCGACCGGCCAGGTGGTCGGGACGGGGGTGGTTCGATGGGTCCGTGAGGGCCGTCCCGGCCACATTGCGGGCATGGGCATCGAGCTGGTCGAGCTCGATGAGGTGGACCGGGATGTGCTCCGGCGGTTCTGCGGGACCCGCCCGAGGCTCATGTCCTACGAGGAAATTGTCGCCGCGACTCACTAGGGAGCGCGGATTCGAGGGAGAGGGGAATCGGGGGAAAGCAGGGGGGAGCGGGGGCCGGGGGGGGAGCGGGCGGTCGACGTGCGGTGACGTCGATGCGCCCGCTCGTTTATGGTTCGGCGGCTTGAGCTGCCCTCCGCAAAGCCGCCGCGTGGGCCCTTGGTTCTCTCGCGGGCCCGTCGCCGTGGCGATCTTCGCGACGGGCTGCGGGAGCCATTCGGGCGCCAGCTTCCCCGCCGACGCCGGCGGAGACCACGCCATCGTGGACGGGAGCGCCGAGGCCTCCGGCGGCGACGACGGCGGGACGAGCAGCGACGCGGCCGGCCCCGACGCGGCGGAGCTGGCGGAGTGCAGCGAGTTCGTGACCTGCGCGTTGCCCTGGACGTGCGACGAGACCGATCTCCTCTGCGAGCCGGTCTGCAACGCGACGCAGACGTGCGGCGCGGGCACCTATTGCAGGCTCACCTCTCCCGGCGCGCTCAGCGGCAGCTGCGTCGGCCCCGACTACCAGTGCCTCGGCAACGTCCCCGCCCCACCCGCGCCGACGGCCTCCTTCTTCACGATCACCGACACGTTCATGGACGTCTCGAGCGGCACGGCGGTCCCCGCCGTGGGCCTCACCGTGAAGGTCTGCGAGAAGAGCGACACGGCGTGCGCGGCGCCCGACAACGTCGGCATGACCGATACGAGCGGCAGCTCCTCGCTCTCGGTGCCGGCCGGAACGGACGGGTTCGACGGGTACCTCGACGTCACCGGGCCCTCCGGGGACGGGGGAACCATCGTCGAGACGCTCCTCTTCGCGAACCAGCCCGTGCTCGCGAACGTCGTGAGCCCCACGACGGACGTCTCGACCGCGCCCGCCCTCGAGCAGGAGCTCGCCGCGCTCGGCACGCTGGACCCCACGCGCGCGCAGCTCACGGTGGTGGACGGCGCGTGCCGGGCAACGCCGGCGTTCGGCGCGTCGCTGACCGTGTCGTCGGCCGACGGGGCGACGAAGGTGGGCTACGTGGGGCCTTCGGGCATCGTGCCCGCGGCGACGACGTTCCCGGTGAGCCAGAGCGCGCTGGCCTACGTGCTGAACGTGCCCGGAACGACGACGACCCTGACGACGACCTACGGCGGGCAAACCGTCAACGACCTCGCCGTGGTCCTGCGGCCGGGCGTGCTCGTCGTCGTGTCCCTGGCGGCATCGCCCGTTCCGTCAATGTGACGGCGTGGGCGCCGGCGCCGCCGAGCCGGGAACGGGGGGCGCGGAGACCGCCGGGCGCGCCGCGGAGGCGGAGGGAGCGGCGGAGGCCGACGGGGCGGCGGAGGCAGACGCGCTCGGCGCCGGGGCGGGAGGGGCCACGGGAGCGGGCGGCGGCGACGCGGCCGGCGCGGCGCTCGTCGAGGCGGGTACCGGCGGGGCGACGGCGTGCGCATCCCCCATGAAGGACTCACGATCGGCGTTGCTGGCCGCGTAGTCCTGATCGCAGCCGAGGGCGGGAGCGATGCAGACCAGGGCCAGGAGGGCGGGGAGGAGCGCTCGCATGCGCCGCTTTGTAGTGCGACATCGCCCGAGAAGCGAGCTAGTTCGCTAACATGGCCTCGGTGGAAGCATCCGCCTGGGCCTCGCTGCGCGACGAGGAGCTCCTCGCGCTGCGGATCCGGGACCTCGGCGTTCGCATCGAAGGGAGTGAGCTCGAGCCAAGGATCGCGAAGCTCTACGGGGAGCTCGAGGGCCGCGGTCTGCGTCTGCGGCCGCCCTGCTACCTCGGGGACGAGTGGTTCTCGCCGAACGGGGTGCCGGCCATCGCCCTACCCTTCTACCTCGCGCACCCACGCCTCAAGACGCTGGAGCTCCACCAGATGATGGAGGTCGAGGGCGGCACACCCGAGTGGTGCGCGCAGCTCCTCCGCCACGAGTGCGGCCACGCGCTCGACCACGCGTACCGGTTCTCGGGGAGGCGCAAATGGAGGGCCATCTTCGGCAGCCCCGACGTCGACTACGAGCCGGAGACCTACCGCCCCCGCCCGTACAGCCGGAGCTTCGTACGTCACCTGCCCAACTGGTACGCGCAGGCGCACCCCGACGAGGACTTCGCCGAGACCTTCGCGGTGTGGCTCGGGGCGCCCGCGGAGGAGTGGCGCGAGCGCTACCGCGGGTGGAAGGCGCTCGAGAAGCTCGAGTACGTCGACGAGCTGATGCGCGAGGCGACGCGCAAGCCTCCCCTCGTCACCGGCGGGCGCCGGCGCGCCGAAGCGTCGAAGATGCGCTCCACGCTGGCCCGTTACTACGTCGCCCGTCGCAAGCTCTGGGCCGAAGATCAGCCGGGCTTCTACGACCGCGACCTGCGGCGCATGTTTTCCGAGATGCCGGCGGGGCACGGAACGGCGGCGGCGTTCATGCGGCGTCGACGCCAGGCCCTCGTGACGCGAGTCGTGCACTGGACGGGTCAGCGCAAGTACGTGGTGGACGATCTGACGCGAAAGCTCATCTTGCGCTGCCGGGAGCTCGGCCTCCACGCGCCGAGCGACGAGGTCGATCTCGCGCTCGATGTGGGGTCGTACCTCGCGTCGCTCGTGACGCACCACCTCTACACGGGCCGCTTCAAGAGGTCGGTGTGATGAGGATCCTGGTCCTCTTCGACGTTCACCGCCCCATCGGACCGGACGAGACGTTCAGCGTGCGATCGCTCCGGCGCGAGGAGGAGAAGCCGACCGAGGCCGACGTGCTCGCCTGCCTCCGCAAGCTCGGCCACGAGGTGGAGACCCTGGCGGTGTACGACGAGGTGAAGGTCGTGCTCGAGAAGAAGGACGCCTTCCGGCCCGACGTCGTCTTCAACCTGTGCGAGACGTTCTTCTCGGATCGCGCCCACGAGCCGAACATCCCGGCCCTGCTGGAGCTGATGAAGGTCCCGTACACCGGCGCCGGGCCGGAGGCGCTGATGCTGTGCAAGGACAAGGCGCTCGCCAAGAAGCTCCTCTCGTACCACCGCATCCGCGTGGCCCGGTTCCTCGTCTCGCCGCGCGACCGCCCGCTCCGGCGGCTCGGCAAGTTCGCGTATCCGGCCTTCGTGAAGCCCATCGGCGAGGAGTCCAGCGACGGCATCGCCCTCGCCTCGCTGGCCAAGAACGAGGGAGAGGCGTTGGAGCGATCGCGGTTCTTGCACGAGCGCTTCGAGAGCGACGCGATGATCGAGGAGTACGTCGAGGGCCGGGAGCTCTACCTCGGCGTCCTCGGCAACAAGCGACTGACGGTGTTCCCGCCCCGCGAGATCTTCTTCGGCGAGCCTCCGCAGGAGGACTCACCCCGCTTCGCGACGGCGAAGGCGAAGTGGGACGACGCCTACCGGAAGAAGTGGAAGATCCGGAACGGACCGGCCGGGCCCCTCCCCCACGGGCTCGAGCGCAAGCTCGCCGAGCTCGCGCGGAAGGTCTACCGCATCCTCGGCATCCGGGGCCTCGGGCGCATCGACGCGCGTTTGACGCAGGAAGGGGAGGTCGTGGTCATCGAGGCCAACCCCAACCCGTCGCTCGCCAAGGAGGACGACTTCGCCCAGGCGGCGCTCCAGGTCGGCATCGGCTACGAGGCGCTCATCCAGAAGATCCTGGAGAACGCGCTCAAGTGGCGAAGCGAGCAGTCCTCGTAGGGGTTTGCGGCGCCCCTGGACAGGACCCGCTGGGTGTAGACAATGGGTCCGCTAAACCGAAAGTGAGGACCTCTACCATGTCTCTTCGCATCAACGACGTCGCCCCCGACTTCACCGCGCAGACCACGCAGGGCCCCGTCCATTTCCACGAGTGGATCGGTGACAACTGGGCGATCCTCTTCTCGCACCCGAAGGATTTCACGCC
>JBEKGQ010000504.1:0-5619 GCA_050012715.1 Polyangiaceae bacterium | reverse complement strand
TCCGCGCCTTCCGTCGCCCGACCAGGCGACCCGGCGGACCAGCGCCGGCAGCAGGTCTTCCACCGACGACCGCACCCGCGCTTCGATCTGCGCCGGGCTGGCCGGCGCCGACGGCGAGGCGCCGCCGAGCACCGGGGGGGCCAGCTGCGCCGCGTGACGGGCGGAAGGGTCGAGCCCGTCGTCGTGGGCGGGCTTCTTTCGAGGCGGCTCGTCGTCGATGGGGACCCCTTTGGCGCCGACGTGAGGGTGCGCGGCATCCGCCCCCTCGGCCGCCTCGAGGTCGTGGAGCAGCTTGCCGAACGCGGTCGAGCCCGGCCCGAGCTTCGCGCTCGTGGATGCCAGGAGTGACGAGGACTTACCCGCTGGAAGCGGAAGCCCTGCCTTCAGGAAGACCGAGGGGAGGACGGGTCTCATGCTCCCCCGTCGGCCGGAATTCCCGAGGAGTTGCGTGCGAAAAGCCGCAACGCTTGACCCCCCGCCCCCCTGGGCTAGGTTCCCGGCGTGGGCCGCCCACCCAGGCGCGGACCCCAGGCGAGAAGGTTGGGCTGATTGAGCGCAGGTCCAGGGGGACTCGTCGTCGAGGTCATCGGAGCGGCGCTGAGCACGGCGGTCGGGTCGCTGTTTGCGGCGGGGGACGCCGCCCTCAGCGAGATCCCCGAGGGTCGCATGCAGGCCCTCAGCGCCGACGTGACGGGGGCCGGCGCGGCCTTCCGCCGCTTCACCGCCGATCCCCTCCGCATCGTCTCCCGGTGGCTCGTCGGGCGCGTCGTGGCCCTCAGCCTGGCCACCGTCCTGCTCAACGACGCCGCCCACGGCGCCGGGCTCGAGCGGCTGGCGCTGCCGGTCGCCGTCCTCGGGGCCGTCCTCACCTACGGGACGTTCACCGAGATCGTCGGAACGCTGGCGCGGCGCCGCCCCGAGCGGGTCGGCGCGATGGCGCTCGGCTTTCTCCGCCCCCTCGAGTGGCTGCTCATTCCGCTGGCCGACCCGCTCGCGATCGTCGGGCGCGCCGTCGGCCGTCGCGTCCCCAAGGCCCGCGCCGCCGATCCGCGGATCACCGAGACCGAGGTGGAGTGGGCGGTCAGCGAGGGCGAGAAGTCCGGCGCGATCGCCAACGGCCCGGCCGAGATGATCCGCAAGGTGCTCGACTTCAAGGACCTCACCGCGCGCGAGGTGATGGTCCCCCGGAAGCACATCCTCGGCATCGAGATCGCGACGCCGCTCGAGGAGGTCGTCGCCCTCGTGGCGCGCGAGAAGCACTCCCGCTACCCGGTCTACACCGGCACGCTCGATCACATCGCCGGCCAGCTCTACGCGAAGGACCTCTTCGCCCTCGTCCGCGACGGCCGCGTCGCCGGGAGCAGCCTGGCCGAGGTGGTGCGGACCCCGGCGATGTTCGTGACCGAGAACCAGTCGGCGGCGAAGATCCTCCAGGACATGCGGTCGCGGCGCCTGCACATGGCGATCGTGAGCGACGAGTTCGGCGGGACGTCGGGGCTCGTCACGATCGAGGACATCCTCGAGGAGATCGTCGGCGACATCCGCGACGAGAAGGACCGCGAGGAGCCGATCCAGCGGATGGGCGACGGGCGCATCGTGGCCGACGCATCGGTGTCGATCGCGGATCTGGAGCAGGCGCTCGGCAAGCCGCTGCCGGACGACGGCGAGTTCGAGTCGCTCGGCGGGCTGATGGTGAGCCGCGCCGGACGCGTGCCGAAGGTGGGCGCGACGGTGCAGGTCGACGGGCTCCGGCTCATCGTGCGCGAGGCGGACGAGCGACGAGTCGTGAAGGTGGAGATCGTGCCGGACCGCCCCGGCCAGCCGCCGCCGGCCGCGACGTGACGGAGGCGGTCACGGTGCAGCTGGACGCCACGGGCGCGGACGTGGAGGTCCCCGCGTCGGTGGCCGGTCAGATCCCGCTCGCGATCACGCTGCCGCCCGGGACCCGCGTGGTGGTGCTGGCGAACGCGACGCGGCGAGGCGGCCTGCTCCGGCGCCTGCTGGGCCGCCGGCGCGAGCCGGTGCCACCGTCGACGGCGTGCACCGCGCTGCTCGTCCGCGGCTACGTGGACATCGGCGCGGATGGCGGCGGCGCGTGGGGCCACGCGCCGCCGGCGTGAGACCTCAGTTCACCTTGTTGAGCGACTCGGCGAGCTTCGCCGCCTGATCCGAGAGGCCCGGCTTCGCGTCGAGGCCGATGCTGTCGTCGCCCTTCTGGCCCTGGATGTCGTCGATGAGCGAGTTCATGCTCGTCATCAGCTGCGCGATCGAGCCCTTGAGGGGGCTCGGGCACACCTTGTCGAACGACGTCGGCGAGACCGGCATGACCGCCCCGTCCTTCGGGATCTTGTCGCCGGTGAAGCGCGGCCAGGTGGTGTTGCCGCCCTTCGGGTTCGTGAAGGTCAGCTTGTCGGGCACGCCGTTCTTGTCGTCCGGCGCGATCGGCGTGACGAGCGGCGCGAGCAGCGTCCCCAGGTCGCCGGTGCTCTTGTCGACGATCGCCACGAGCGTCAGCGGCAGCTGACCCGCCGGACGCGCGAGCTCCTCGGAGATGGGCTTCTGGAGCTTGTTGAGGAGCGCGACGATGAGGTCCTTCTTCGAGTTGAGGGCCTCGACGCGGTTGATGAAGTCGAAGAGCCCCGTCGTCGTGTCGGCCGGGACGCCGGAGAAGCGCCGCCCGAAGAGCTTGTCGCCCGCGAAGTCGACGTGCATGCCCGAGAGCTGCTTGGCGAGATCGGCCGGGAACTTGCGGTCGCCGATGATGCTCTTGCCGCCGTCGGTCACCTTGACCTTCATCTGGTCGATGGTGTCCTTCGCCTTCGTGAGGTCGGTCGCCAGCTCGTGCGCGTCGTGGGAGCTCTTCGTGCGGTCCGCGCCCTGCTGGGACGCGCCGCCCGCGATGTAGCCGATGCCACCGAGCACGACCGCGAAGAGGACGCCGACGATGAGCCCCTGCTTGCGGGCGCTGCTCCGCGCCGCCTGGACCGCTCCCTCGTCGACCTCGATGCGCTGCGGCTGGTGGACCGCGGGCGCGGCCTGGGACTGCGGCCGGAACGGCTGGGCGACGGCGGCCAGGGGGTTGTTCGCGTCGAGCGCGGAGGCGGACGACTGCGGCGCCAGCATCGGCCGCGGGATCCCCGAGGGCGGCGGAATCGAGGGCGGCGGCACGGGCGTGAGGCCCGGTCCGCGCGGCACCGGCGGCGGGGCGCTGGAGCGCGGCGCGGGCGGCGGAGCGACGGCCCCCGGCCCTCCCATGCGTTGGAGGCGAGATTTCAGGTCGATCTTCGGCTTCTTGTCGTCCGCCATCGTGCGCGGTGCGAAACTTACGTGCCCTGGCGCTCCTATGTCAACGCGACGTCAGAGCTTCGCTATGCTGCAACCTCCCACATCATGACGCTGCCCACATGACGCCCCGCGTCCTGGTCCTCGACAACTACGACTCCTTCACGTTCAACCTGGTGCAGTACCTGGGGGAGCTCGGGGCAGCGGTGGAGGTCTTCAAGAACGACGGCATCGACGTGGCGGCCGTCCGGGCGCGGGCGCCCCACGGCGTGCTGATTTCCCCCGGCCCCTGCACGCCCAACGAGGCCGGGATCTCGCTCGACGTCATCCGGGACCTCGGGGCGAGCCTCCCCATCTTCGGCGTCTGCCTCGGGCACCAGGCCATCGGCCAGGCCTTCGGTGGACGGGTCGTGCGGGCCGAGCGCCTGATGCACGGGAAGACCTCGCCGATCCTCCACGACGGCCGCGGGCTCTTCGAGGGGCTCCCCTCGCCGTTCGAGGCCACGCGCTACCACTCGCTCCTCGTCGAGCGAGCGTCGGTGCCGGCCGTGCTCGAGGTGAGCGCCTGGACCGCGGAGGGGGAAATCATGGGCCTCCGGCACCGCGAGCTCCGCGTCGAGGGCGTGCAGTTCCATCCCGAGAGCATCCTCACGCACGAGGGCAAGCGCCTGGTCGCCAACTGGGTGAAGGGCCTCGCGTGAGCGCGGAGTTCCCGGCGCTGCTGGGGCGCCTGCTGGGAGCCGCCCAGGGGCAGGTCGACCCCGCCGACGTGCGCGCGGCCTTCGACGCGATCCTCGCCGGCGCGTGGACTCCGGTGCAGGTCGGGGCCTTCGCGATCACCCTGCGCGTGCGCGGCGAGACCGCGGAGGCCATCGTGGCCGCGGCCGAGTCGATGCGCGCGGCGATGAAGCGGGTGGACCACGGCCTGCCGGTCGTGGTCGACACGTGCGGCACGGGCGGCGACGGCGCGCAGACGCTGAACCTCTCGAGCGCGGCGGCGGTCATCGTGGCCGCCTGCGGCCTGCCCGTCGCCAAGCACGGCAACCGGTCCATCTCGAGCCGTTGCGGCAGCGCCGACGTCCTCGAGGCCCTCGGCATCCCGGTCGACGTACCCCCGGGCCGCCAGGCGGCGGTGCTGCGTGAAGCCGGGATCACGTTCCTCTTCGCGCCCGCGCATCACCCCGCCCTCCAGCACGCCGGTCAGGCGCGGCGCGAGCTCGGGACGCGCACCATCTTCAACGCCCTCGGTCCGCTCGTGAACCCCGCGCGGGCGACGCACCAGCTCGTCGGCGTCTACGAGGAGGCGCTGCGGCCGGTCGCCGCGCGCGCGCTGGGGCGGCTCGGGAGCACGCGGGCGTGGGTCGTACGCGGCGAGGACGGCCTCGACGAGGTGAGCCCCTGCGCGCCGACGCGCGTGAGCGAGCTCGCGGAGGACGGCGAGGTGCGCGAGCGCGTCGTCACCCCGGAGGACTTCGGGATCGCGCGGGGGGAGCGGTCGGCCATCGCCGGCGGTGACGCCACGGGCAACGCCGAGGCGCTGGTCGCCATCCTCGAAGGGGCGAAGCACCCGGCGCGGGACGCGGTCGTCCTCAATGCGGCCGCGGCGCTGGTCGTGGCGACCGGGGACCCGCCGAAGGCCGCCGCCGAGCGGGCGCGAAAGGCGATCGACGGCGGCGGCGCGCGGGCCGTGCTGGAGACGTGGAGGCGCGTCGCTCGACGCGTGCGCGACGAGGGATGATCCTCGCCGAGATCCTCGCCAGCAAGCAGCGCGACGTCGCCGCGCTGCGCGCGCTTCCCCGCCGGCGCTCGTCCCGGACCCCGCTCGACGTCGCGGCGGTGCTGCGACGCGATGGCGCAGCCCTTCGCCTCATCGCCGAGGTGAAGCTCCGGAGCCCGAGTGGCGGGGTCCTCTCGCGGGCCCTCGCCCCCGCGGCGCGCGCGCTCGCCTACGCCGAGGCCGGCGCGGCAGTCGTCAGCGTCCTCTGCGACGGTCCGTTCTTCGACGGCTCGTGGGAGCACCTCGCCGAGGCCCGCGCGCGGCTCGACGCGGCCGGGCTCGCCCTGCCCTTGCTCGCCAAGGAGTTCGTGCTCGACGAACGGCAGATCGCCGAATCCCGCGACCGGGGCGCGGACGCCGTCCTGCTCATCGCGCGCATCGTCGACGCGACGAGACTCGCCGAGCTCGCCCGGGTCGCCCGCGACGAGGGCCTCGAGCCGCTCATCGAGGTGGTCGACGAGGCCGAGCTAGCGGCCGCGCTCGCGGCGGGGGCGCGGGTCGTCGGCGTCAACGCGCGCGATCTCGATTCGCTGGCGATGGACGCGGCACGCACCGCGCGG
>JBEKGQ010000503.1:0-5638 GCA_050012715.1 Polyangiaceae bacterium | reverse complement strand
AAGCTCCGGACAAGATCTGCAAGGCATTGGTCGCCGCCGCCAACGCTCGTGGCGGTCATGACAACATCACCGTCGTACTGGCCGCGTTTGATGGTCGGACGCTGACGCTGCCCTCGATGGAAGACCCCCTGGTTGGCACCCTGGTGGACGTATCCGGGCGCTGAGCGCCCTTCTGGAACACTGCATGAACAGCCGGACAGACGTGCACGCCTTGATCCTCGTTCGACACGGGGAGACCGCCTACAACGCCGACGGGCGCTTCCGCGGCCGAGCGGACCCGCCGCTCACCCAGCGCGGTCGTATTCAGGCGAGGGCCGCGGCGGGCGCGCTGGCCTGGTGCACCGCGGCACGGATCGGGTCCAGCCCCAGGACCCGAGCGCAGTCGACCGCCGAGGTCCTTTCCCAGCGCATCGGTCGAGCGGCTCGGACGGATGACCGTTTCGATGACATCGACTACGGGGACTGGACCGGGCTGACGCGCGCCGAGGTAGTGGCACAATGGCCGGTCGAGTACGCGCTCTGGCTCGAAGCGCCGGACCGACTCCGCATCCCGCACGGCGAACGCGTGGCGGCGGCGCGCGACCGAGTCTGGACGGCCGTGGGAGAGTTCGCTCGGGAAAGCGCCGCCACCATCGTCGTGACGCACGACGCCTGCGTGCGTCTGGCGCTCTGCGCGCTGCTCGACGCACCGCTGAATGCGATGCACGCGCTGCGTGTCGACCTTGCATCGATTACTGTGCTGGCCTTCGGGGCGGACGGTGCGCAGCTGGTCCGCTCGAACGACACTTCGCACCTGCGTCACCTCGATGAGGACGACGCGTCGGAGGCCGGCCGATGAGCGACGCATACGTCGAGATGCATCGCGTCTCGAAGACCCTTGGAGCAATCCGTGCGTTCGTTGGCGTCTCCGTCCGCTTCGAGGCGGGACGGGTCGGTGTGGTCGAGGGACCAAACGGTGCCGGGAAGTCGACGCTGCTCGCAGTGGCGGGCACTCTCGTGCGCTCCTCGTCGGGCCGTGTCGACTACGGTGCGCTCGGACGCCGACGTGGCCAGGTGCGACGATCGCGCGGATGGCTGGGGAACGACTCGCTCTGCTACCCGGATCTCACGGGGCGCGAGAACCTCGAGCTGGCAGCGCGTCTCTACGGCCTCGATGTCGGCGCAGTAGTTGTGCGAGCCAGCGAGCGCTTCGGACTCGAAGCCTTCGTCGGCCGGGCCGTTCGCACGTACTCGCGTGGTCAGCGCCAGCGCCTTGCTCTGGCTCGGGCTCTCGTTCATCGGCCGCAGCTGCTCCTCCTCGACGAGCCAACGACGGGGCTCGATTCGGTGGCCAGCGCGGAGCTCTGCACCGTCGTTCGCGAGGAGGCGGTTGGAGGTGCGGTGGTCGTCGTCGTCACGCACGATCGCGGCTTCGCGCAGGCCGTCGGGGACGATCGCTTCGAGATGCACCGCGGACGTCTGGTTTCCTAGTCGCGGGGAGGACGGTTCATAGAAGCCAACCTGTAGGAGGTGACGCAGCAGGAAGACGTGAATCAGGAATGCACGGCGATGGAGTTCGCCGCAAAGTGCCCGCGGACGCGGGCTGATGACTCCTACGGACTGCAACTATGGAGGTGCGTGATGTCCGAGGAGTCGAACCAGTCGCGTGGTTGGTATGAGGCGTCCGATTCGCCGACGTCCCCGAGTGCTCCGTCGGAGGGCCTGGGCGTTGAGCCGCATCATGACCCGACCGAATTCTCTGACCCAACGCGGGTCACGGCACAATTCACCATCGTCAACGGTCGGGGCCTGCACGTGCGCGCGGCCGCGAAACTGGTGCTAGTCGCCTCGCGTTTTCCATGCGACGTCGTCGTCCGACACGATGGCGTCTCGGCGACCGCGAAGAGCGTCATGGAGATGCTCCTACTGCGGGCGTTCCGGGGTACGACCGTCGAAGTGGTCGCCTCGGGGCAGGGTGCACGGGACTGCGTGAACGCCATCGGCGAGCTCGTCCGCGGCGGTTTCGGGGACCCTGGCTGAGGGGACCATCCTACCGCGTGGGGGAGCCGCCAGTAGTGGGACGGGAGCGCAACGTCGCGGCGAAGGTCGTCCCTCCGGCGTACCGCGCCTCGCTCCCCAGGTCCTCCTCTATGCGCGCGAGCTGGTTGTACTTTGCGACGCGCTCGCCGCGGCAGGGCGCACCCGTCTTGATCTGGCCCGCGCCGGTGGCGACGGTGAAGTCCGCGATGAAGTCGTCCGTCGTTTCTCCCGACCGGTGGCTAACCACGCAACTGTATCCGGCCTCGCGCGCCACCGTCATCGTCTCCAGCGTCTCGGTGAGGGTGCCCACCTGGTTCAACTTGACGAGCACGGCGTTCGCCACGTGCTCGGCGATGCCCTTGCGCAGCATCGCCGCCTGGGTGACGAAGATGTCATCGCCAACGAGCTGGATCTGATCGCCGAGCTGCGCCGTGAGAAGCCGCCATCCGCGCCAATCGTCCTCGGCCAGGCCATCCTCGATGGAGGCGATCGGGAACTGCCGCACCCAGTCCTGCCACAGCTCGACGAGCTGCTCGGGGGTGTACGGGCGCCCGCCCGACTTCCCGAGCACGTAGGTGCCGTCGACGTAGAACTCGCTGGCGGCGGGGTCGAGCGCGAGGACCACGTCCTTTCCCGCGTGGTAGCCCGCGCGCTCGATCGCACGGAGGATCATCTCGATCGCCTCGACGTTGGCGCGCAGGTTCGGCGCGAACCCGCCTTCATCGCCGACGCTCGTCGAGTGGCCGGCCTGCTTCAGGGTGGCCTTGAGCGCCTGATAGACCTCGGCGCCCATGCGGAGCGCCCCGCGGAAGTCGGGGGCGCTGACAGGAACGACCATGAACTCCTGGAAGTCGACGCTGTTGTCGGCGTGCACGCCGCCGTTCAGGACGTTGAACATCGGCACCGGCAGAAGAAGGGGTGCGCCATCCTCGGCGAGGGCCCTGTAGAGCGGGAGGCCCCGAGCTGCCGCCGAGGCGCGCGCAACCGCCAGCGACGCGGCCAGGATCGCGTTGGCGCCGAGGCGCGCCTTCTGCTCCGTGCCGTCGAGATTGCGCAAGCCCTCGTCTATCGCCGCTTGGTCCGAGGCGTCCTTCTGGAACAGGAAGCGACCGATGTCGTTCCTCAGGTGCTCGACCGCCTTGAGGACACCCTTGCCTTCAAAGCGCGCCTTGTCTCGGTCGCGTAGTTCGACCGCCTCGCGGCTCCCGGTTGATGCCCCGGACGGGATCGCGGCGCGCCCGCTGATCCCATTGTCGAGCACCACGTCGGCCTCCACGGTGGGAAACCCCCTGGAGTCGAGGATCTCACGCGCCCGCACCTGCTTGATCCGCATCACAGCCTCCTCTTCGCTCGAGCCGGAGGAGGAGTTGGATGGGCCTCCTGCGACAAATGTGTCTCGCAGGAGTCATTGGCGGAGCACGTCGTACGCCGCGGTTGTGGCGGACTCCACCGCCGTTCGTCTGAGTAACGCGGTCCACGATCTGCCGCAAGCATCACCGGTGGTGCACAAGCGGAAGCGGCTCTGGACGTGGTCCGACGTTCTAGACCAGCGCGCGCGTGGCGATCTTGTGTGCTGCGATGGCAAAGGCTGCGACCACGCCAAGACCGAGGACGACCACCGGCGCGTAGCTCTTCGCCTTGCCGGCGGCTGCGCTGCCCTGTGTCTCGATCCACTTGGTCGCCTTGTCCGCGCTCTTGTAGGCGTCGAGGTCGAAATCGGCTGCCGTCGGCTGCGGCATCTGGTCGAACGAGATCGGGCACTGGGACTGCTGCATGAACGTGCGAATCAAGTCGTCGAAGGGGTGGTACGCCGTGAGGCAGCCTTGGTAGTGCGCCTCGGCGGGCACCGCGTCCCAGAGAGCCTGCGGCGTCTCCCCGATGCGGACCATCGCGATGTGAAGGGCGTCCGACCATGGCGCCATCGCCTGCACGAGCTTCGTGTTCCAGTCTGCGAACGCCGAGGGGTCCCGCTGCGCCCAGGCGGTACAGGCGATGATGGCCTTCTGGGTCTGGGTCACCTCGTACGACAGCGCGTTGACGAGGTCATTGAGCTCGTGGACGGTGTGCTCTCCGAGAATGGTCATGGGTCGATGTCTCCGGGAAGCCCTATCAATCGTCATCGTCGGGCCGCGGCGGAAGGGGTCCGTGGACCAGGCACCCGGAACGTGCGCACCGTCTCCCTGCGAGCGTGCGACCTGACGAACGGGCGCAAGCGTCGTCGTGCGGCGGGTCGACGAGGCACGCCGAGAGCCCGACGAAAAATAGTTCGGGGGACAGCCCCGGGGGGCGAGCGCGCCGGCAACCTCCGAAAACGCTACGCCGCGCGGGGGGCAAGCGCGGGGGGCAAGCTCCTTTAGCCGTCAAGGACGCGGCTTGCGCGCTCTCTCCGTCGGTCGCACGAATGGGATCCGAAAGGAGCGAGACAACCAGATGGCATCAGCAACAACCGCACTGGCGAACCTCGCGCCGTACCAACCTCCCGAGGGGCTCGGACCCCGTGAGATCCTGGCTCACGCGCGCGAACACATCGACAAGCTCACGAAGCGGCACCTGAACCTTCAGGGCAAGATCGGCGACACGACGGAGTACCTCGGCAAGAAGCTCGTAAACGCGGCGGGGAGCGGGATCGCGCTCGGCACCTCGGCGCTGTTTGGCTTCGTCAACGGTCGCTATGGCGGGGACAAGGGTTACGTGGCGCCATACGGCGCGCCCGTGGACCTTCTCTCGGGCCTCGTGGCTCACGTCGTCGGCTACACCGACGTCTTGGGCCGGGTGGGCTCGGCGCTCGTTCACACGGTGGGCGATGCGGCGTGGGGCTCCGGCGCGTATCGCTGGGCCCACAACAAGGGCGTGGAGCTGGCTGCACGCGTGGCCGCCGAGAAGGGCGGCGCTCCGGGCGCCGGAGCCGGCGCCGCCGGTCCGAATGGCGCGGCCGCGGGCCCGCGCGGCGGCACGACCTACGCGGTGCCACAGAAGTAGTCCCGAAATCGGGCGGGTCCATCCGGGATCCGCCGGGCGCGCGCGCCACGCCGCCGTGAGCTGGCGCGCGCGCCCAACCTCTCCCCCTCACACGTGCGCTCGGACGCGACCTCTTCGGAGGCGCACCCGGACAGCGCGCGCACGGCTCTCTCTTGCCTGCCAACCCACGACGAAGGAGTTCTCCCATGGATCGCGATTACGAAGCTCTCTTGCATCAGACTGGCGCCGCTCCGATGGTGCTCCACCAAGGAGCACACCCGGGCGCGCAACACCCCGGAGGGCATCCCATCCACGATGCCCGCGCCATGCACCCGGGGGGGCACGACATGCACCCCGGCATGCACCCGGGAATGCACCCCGGCATGCATCCGGGCATGCACCCCGGCATGGGCGGCATGCATCCCGGCATGCACCCGGGGATGCACCCCGGCATGCATCCGGCGATGGGCGGCATGCACCCCGGCATGCAAGGGGGACAGCACCCCGACTACTACCCGCGTGAGCGTGAGCGCGAGCACCGTGACCGCGAGCGGGAGCACGAGCGGCACGAGGAGCGCGAGCGGCGCCGCACGCCCAAGCACCAGACGACCTCGCAGGACGTCCGGAACTTCCCGATCGGGTTCGTGTACTCGCAGGTGCC
>JBEKGQ010000502.1:0-5640 GCA_050012715.1 Polyangiaceae bacterium | reverse complement strand
GCTCGGGACGGTGGTGCCGTTGCCGAGACACGTCGCGGTCGCGTCGTTGAGCCCGAGGTAGTCGTGCAGGAAGACGGTCGACGTGAGCTTGAAGTCCAGCGGCAGCTCGATCTCCGCCCCCTGGCTCGCCTGCAGCGAGGTCTGGAGCCCCGTGGCGAGGCTGCCGAGCGTCAGCCCCGGGATCGGGACGAGCAGACTCGGTGGCTGGTGCGCCACGCCGAACGTCGAGACCCAGGTCACCCTGGGGGTCGCCTGGACGCGCGTGGCCAGCCGCGGCTCGGGCGCCAGGGTGGCCGAGTCGTTCACCGTCGCGCCGCCGAGCGTGGTCGAGGCGGCCGGGACGACCCCGGGCGCGAGCCGCGACGTGAAGAGATCGGCCCGGAACCCCGGCACCACCTCGACGCGCGAGCTCGCCTTCCAGACGACGTCGCCGTAGGCGCCGATCATGACGTCGTTCCGCGGCGGGTAGAGCCCTTCCAGCGAGTTGGCCGCCCCGCCGCCGTTCTCGAGCGAGTAGTGCTCGAGGAGGACGTCCGCGCCGTAGCGGAGCTTCATCGTCGGAGCCATGCGCTCGTCCCCTTCGGCGCGGAGGCGCACCGTGGTCGCGGCGACGCCGGACTGCTGGGTCACGCTGGAGCCCGCGACCGAGTCCTCGACCCCGAACGTCGCGGCGAGTCGAAGGTGGCCGCGCGGAGTGTCGTGGTCGTAGCGGAGATCCGCGCGGTGAAACTCGGTCTTGAAGACCGGGTAGAAGGGCCCGGTGCTCTGGCCCGTCACGTTGCCCTGCTGGTCGTAGCTCGTCACCTCGTCGCGGTTGTCGATCTCGTCGAAGCTGCCGAAGAGGAACAGCGAGATGCGGTCCTTGGGCGTCAGCCGGTACATGACGCGGGTCTGGTAGTCCCAGTACGCGACGCGCGTGTTGGGCGCGAAGAGCTGCACCAGCGCCGCGGTGTAGCTGTAGCGCCCCGCCGCGAGCACGGTCATCCGGTCGTCGAGCAGCGGCGCCTCGGCGAGCACCCCGGCATCGAAGAGGCGCAGGTTCCCTTCGGCGTGGAGGTGCGTGGCGGGAGGCAGCGTCTCGCCGTCGAGGATGCCACCAGCGAAGCGCCCGTAGCGCGCGGGATAGCCGCCGGGGAAGAAGTCGACGTGGTCGATGAGCCCGGGGTGCACGACGCTGGGGCCCAGCGCGAGGTGGAAGAGGAGAGGGACCGGGATGCCGTCGAGGAAGTAGCCCACGTTCCCGGGGGGCGCGCCACGAACGAAGAAGAACGGGAGGCCGCTGACGATCGGCGTCACGCCCGGCAGGGCTTCGATGGCGCGGAAGGCGTCGCCGAAGGCGCCGGGCATCTCGCGGACCTCGGCCCCGCCCAGCTGGGTCACGCCGACCTCCTGACGGACGCCGAGGACGAGGACGTCGGTCGTGTCGCTGGGCGAGGGGGGATGCGCGGGCGCAGGCGCATGGGCGGGCGCGGGCGCGGGCCCGGGCGCGGGCGCGGGCGCGGGCGGGTGGAAGTCGACCGCGATCCGGATCCGGGCCGCGACGCCGACGTCACCGCGATGGGCCGGGGTGAAGGTCCACTGCCGGGCCGCGGCGAGGGCCGCCGACACGAAGGGCTCCTCGCCGTCGACGACCGTGACGTTGCCGAGGCGTCCGTCCTTCTCGACGACCAGATCGAGGACGACGGTGGCGCTCCCGTGCGCGCCGGGCGGATACACGACGTGACCCGCGTCGACCGCTCTCGCCGGCGTCGTCTCGGTCTGGGCGCTCGCCGCTCGGGCGACGAGCGCCAGCGCGAGGGTCACGACGCAAACGAGGCGAGGGCGGCGCCACACGTTGTGGCCGAGAACTCTACCCCCGTCGGCCCTGCATCGGCCCCTGTGTTCCCGGGGTGGCCATCGCCGTGCGGCCCTCCATCATCATGCGGAGCTCCTCGGGCTCGACGGAGCGCCCCATGGCCTCCTCTTGCGAGATGAGGCGGCGCTGGAAGAGCGAGAACAGGCACTGGTTCAGCGTCTGCATCTGGTACTTCTCCTGCCCGACCTGCATCGACGAGTAGATCTGGTGGACCTTGTCCTCGCGGATCAGGTTCCGGATCGCCGGGTTGGGCACGAGGATCTCGAGCGCGAGCACGCGCCCGGGGGCGTTGTGGCGCGGCAGGAGCTGCTGGGACACCACCCCCTGGAGCACGAACGACAGCTTCGAGCGGATCTGCGGCTGCTGGTGCGGGGGGAAGACGTCGATGATCCGGTTGATCGTGGAGACTGCGCTGTTCGTGTGGAGCGTCGCGAAGACGAGGTGGCCCGTCTCGCTGATGGTCAGCGCGGCCTCGATCGTCTCGAGGTCACGCATCTCGCCGACGAGCACCACGTCCGGATCCTGACGGAGCACGTATTTCAGCGCGTGCTTGAAGCCCTCGGTGTCCGTGCCCACCTCGCGCTGGTTCACGATCGAGAGCTTGTGGCCGTGCAGATACTCGATCGGGTCCTCGATCGTGATGATGTGGAGGCGCTCCTCGGTGTTGATCTTGTCGATCATCGCCGCGAGCGTCGTCGACTTGCCGGAGCCGGTCGGACCGGTGACCAGGATCAAGCCGCTCGGCTTCGTCGCGAACTCCGAGACCACCTTCGGCAGGCCGAGCTCGTCGAAGCTCAGGATCTTGAACGGGATCGTGCGGAACGCGCCGGCGACGTTCCCGCGCTGCATGAAGATGTTCGCACGAAAGCGCGAGAGCCCCTTCACCCCGAACGAGAGATCGAGCTCGTTGTGCTTCTCGAAATGGGCGCGCTGCTCCTCGGTGAGCACCGTGAAGCAGAGCTCCTTCGTCTCCACCGGCCCGAGCGCCGGGAGCTTGAGCGGCACGATGCTCCCGTCGATGCGGAGGAGCGGCGGCGTGCCGGTCGTGATGTGCATGTCGCTCGCCCCCTTCTCGATCATCGTCTTGAGAAGCTGGTGGAGGCTGACCCCGCTGCTGCCATTCATCGCTTAGTCACCCATCGTGACGCGCATGACCTCTTCCGGGGTCGTCACGCCGTCGCTGATCTTCTTGATGCCGCTCATCCGGAGCGTCATCATCCCGTTCTTGATCGCCCCGAGCTTCAGCTCGGCGGTCGACGCGCCCTGGAGCACCATCTCCTTCAGCGTGTCGCTGAAGCGCATGACCTCGTAGAGGGCCACCCGGCCCTTGTAGCCGCTGCCGTTGCAGGTGCGGCAACCGGCCCCCTTCATGAGCTTCACGGTGTTGATCTGGTCCGCGGAGAACCCGCAGTCCTCGAGCACCTTCTTCTCGTACTTGATCGGCTGCTTGCAATCGACGCAGATCTTCCGCGCGAGGCGCTGGGCGAGGACGAGGTTCACGCTCGCGGTGATGAGGAACGGCTCGACGCCCATGTTGAGGAGGCGCGAGATCGTCGCCGGCGCGTCGTTCGTGTGCAGCGTCGAGAGCACCATGTGGCCGGTGAGCGCCGCCTTGACCGCGATCTCCGCGGTCTCGAAGTCGCGCACCTCGCCGACCATGATGATGTCCGGGTCCTGCCGGAGAAAGGCTCTCAGCGCCATCGCGAAGTTGAGGCCGATCTCGTCGTGCATCTGCACCTGGTTGATGCCGTGGAGGTTGTACTCGACGGGATCCTCCGCGGTGCAGATGTTGTGGGCGACCTTGTTCAGCTCCGAGAGCGCCGAGTAGAGCGTCGTCGTCTTGCCGGAGCCGGTCGGGCCGGTGACGAGCACCATGCCCCACGGCTGGTTGATCGCCCACTGGAAGTCGTCGAGCGGGGCCTGGTCGAAGCCGAGCTTCGTCATGTCGAGCTGCAGGTTGCTCTTGTCGAGCAACCGCATGACGACCTTCTCCCCCCAGATCGTCGGCAGCGCCGAGACGCGGAAGTCCATCTCCCGGCCCTTGCCGAGCTTCAGCTTGATGCGTCCGTCCTGCGGGAGCCGGCGCTCGGCGATGTCGAGCGACGCCATGATCTTGATGCGGCTGATGATGGCGTTCTTCAGCTTGAGCGGCGGCGTCATCTCCTCCGCGAGCACGCCGTCGATGCGGTAGCGGACGCGGAGCTTCTTCTCGTAGGGCTCGATGTGGATGTCGCTCGCGCCCTTCTTGATGGCGTTGAGCAGCATCATGTTGACGAGGCGGACGACGGGGGCGTCCTCGCTCGCCTTCTCGAGCTCCATGAGGTTGACGTCGTCCTCGCCGTCGGCGAAGTCGATTTCCTTCTCGTCGAACCCCGCCATCACCTCGTCGTAGGAGGGGCCGGCGTTGTAATACTTCTCGATCGCGTTGTGGATCGCGGTCTCGCTCGCGATGACCGGCTCGATGTTGTAGCCGGTGAGGAACTTGAGATCGTCGATGGCGTTGAGGTTCGTCGGGTCCGCCATCGCGACGATGAGCGAGTTGCCGGTGCGCGAGACCGGGACCACCTTGTGCCTCTCGCACGGCTCCTTCTGGACGAGCTTCAGGATCTCGGGATCGATCTCGTACTCCTCCAGGTTGACCGTCGGGACGCGGTACTGCTGGCTGAGGAAGCTCGTGATCTCGTCGTCCGACACGTAGCCGAGCTTCGCCAGCGTGTAGCCGAGGTTCTGCCCGGACTTCTGCTGCTCGTCCTGTGCGTGCCGCAGCTGGGACAGCGAGATGAGCTTCTCGCGGACGAGAAGCTCGCCCAAGCGGTTGTTATTCGCCATGCTTGGTTCCTAGCTTACAGGACTAGCCGAGTCGCGAGCGAGGCTGTGTGGCCGTAGTATTACTACGGGCACCTGAGCACCCAGCGACAGGACCAGCGGACCCTCCCTTTGCGACTCTTCGGCAGGAAGATCGGCGACTCGCGCGTCGTCGCCCGGGCGCGCGCGGCAGAGCTCCGCGGCGACCTCGGGCAGGCGGCGGCGCTCTTCGCGCAGGGGGGCCGGCTCGACGAGTCTTCCCGCGTCATGCTCCTCCGCGGCGACGGGGAGACGGACCCGGCGGCTCGCCTGCGTCACTACGTGCAGGCGGTCGCCACCGCGCCGCCGGGGACCCCAGCGCACACCGACGCACGCCGTAAGCACGCCACCCTGCTGCTCGCGATCGCGGCCGCCGAGACGGTGACGCCGGCGCTCCGGCAGGATCTGCTGCAGGCCGGGCGCGACCTCGAGGCCATCGGCGAGCCCGACCGGGCCGCCGAGGCCTACGCGCGCATCGGCGACGTGGAGGGCGAAGCGCGCGCCCTCGCCCGGGCCGGCGACGTGGAGAAGCTCGACGCCCTGCTGCTCGGGCAGCAAGGGCGAGACCGCGAGACGCTCGCGCGGCGCGGCGCGAACGAGGAGGTGGTCACGCTCGCGGCGAGTGGGCGCCGCCGCGAGGCGGTGGCGACCGCGCTCGCGTCGGGCGACGAGGCGGTGCGCGAGCGAGGGCGAGCCCTGGAGGCCCGGCGGATCGCGGGGGACCTCGTCGGCATCGCGCTCGGCGGCGTCACCCTGCGCGTCGTCCTCGGCGCCGAGGTCGTCGTGGGTCGCGTGGCGACCATCGCGGTGGCGTCGGCCGCCTTGAGCCGGCAGCACCTGGTCGTCGCCCGCCGCGGGGGTGACGTGGTCGTGCGCGATCTCGGCAGCCGCAACGGGACGCTCCTGCGCGGCCTTGCGCTGGCCGGCGAGGCGACCGTCGG
>JBEKGQ010000501.1:0-5642 GCA_050012715.1 Polyangiaceae bacterium | reverse complement strand
CTTCACGGACGCGCGCGCGGCCCGGTCGGGGCTCTTTGTGAAGGCCAGCGGTGGCACGCTCTTCCTCGACGAGATCGCGGAGATCCCGCTGGCGATGCAGGCGAAGCTCCTGCGCGCCCTCCAGGAGCGCGTCGTTCGTCCGGTCGGGGGGGACAGCGAGCTCGCGTTCGACGCGCGCATCGTCGCCGCGACCAATCGCGATCTCGAGATCGAGGTCGAGGAGAAGCGGTTCCGCGAGGATCTCTTCTATCGCATCAACGTCGTCCACATCCAGGTTCCGCCCCTGCGCACGCGCGAGAACGACGCGCTGCTCCTGGCGCAGGCGTTCCTCCAGCGCGCGCAGGCGGGCTCGTCGCGCGTCGTCGGCATCAAGAGCGCGGCGGCCGAGCGCCTGGCCGCCTATCCGTGGCCCGGTAACGTGCGGGAGCTGCAGAACTGCATGGAGCGAGCGGTGGCCCTGGCGCAGTTCGACCACATCGGCGTCGACGACCTCCCCGAGCGCGTCGGGCAGTACAAGCCCTCCCGGGTCGCCCTCTCGCTCGAAGGGGCCGACCCCTCGACCTTCCTTCCGATGGACGAGGTCGAACGGCGTTACATCGCCCAGGTCCTCGACGCGCTCGGCGGGAACAAGGCGTCGGCCGCGCGCATCCTCGGGATGGACCGCCGGACGCTCTACCGGAAGCTCGAGCGATGGGGAAAGGGCGGCGGAGCCCCGTCGACCGACGAGCCAGAGCGTCGGTTCGGCGGAGCGGTCGAGAGGCGCTCCGATGTTACCTGCTGATCCCATGGCCGCGGAGCCTCCGCCTCCGCCGGCCGGACCTCCCCCTCCGCCGGCCGGAGGAGAGTCGGGGCCGTCGATGCGTACGCCGGACCTGCTGTCGGCCGTATGCCACGACCTCAAGGATCCGCTTGCCTCCATCGTCATGGGCGCGGGCTTCCTGCGCCGGACACTCTCGGCGGAGGACCAGACTGCTCAACGCGTCGTGGATGCCATTCACCGAGCCGCCGAGCGCATGAGCCAGCTCATCACGAACTTCTCCGATCTCGCGCGGATCGAGCGGCGCGAGCTCGTGCTCGAGAAGCGACCGCACGACGTCGGCGCCATCGTCACCGCCGCGTTCGAGCAGCTCGGGATCGACGCGTCGGTGCAGGGGGTACCTCTGTCCCTGGAGCTGGGTGAACGGCAGCCGACGGTCGCGTGCGACCACCGGCGGGTGCTCCAGATCCTCCGCCACCTGGGGACCGCGGCGCTCTCCGTCGTTCCGGAGGGCGGCTCGATCACGGTCTCCTCGACGGGAGCGAGCGGTGGCGCGCGCGTGGAGGTGGTGGCGAAACGCCGTCCCGGGCCGGCGTCGCGGCGCATCATCGCGGAGCCGCCTCGTCCAGCGCTCGCTCTCGCCGAGGGCCTCATCGAGCTGCACGGCGGAAAGCTCACGGTGTCGGGGGACGGGGATTCGCTGGTGCTGGGATTCCTGCTGCCGGACCGACCGTGAGCGCGGCGCCGCCGCTCGTGTCGCCGGTCGAACCTTCGTCGACGGCCGACGATCCCGACGCGCGGGCGAGCGAGATCCGCGTGCTCCGACAGCATGCACGCGCGCTGGAGGACGAGATCGCTCGACGCCAGCAGGCGGAGATCGTGCTGCGCGATGCGCTCGAAGCGCGCGAGCGCCTGCTCGGCGAGGTGAACGAAGCCAACCGAGTGAAGGACGACTTTCTCGCCACCATGTCGCACGAGCTGCGGACTCCCCTGAACGCCATCCTGGGCTGGTCCGTCATGCTTCGCTCCCGGCCCGACGTGGACGTGAAGAAAGCGGTGGAGACCATCGAGCGGAACGCCAGGACCCAGGTCCGGCTCATCGAGGAGATCCTCGACATCTCGCGCATCATGACCGGCAAGCTGAAGCTCGACCTGAGGCCCGTCGATCTCGCGGTCCTCCTCACGGCATCCGTCGAGGCCGTCGCGCCGTCGGCTCGCGCGAAGAGCATCACGCTCGACGTGCACATCGAGGCCGAGCCGTGCCCCTTCCACGGCGATCCCGCCCGGCTTCAGCAGGTGTTCTCGAACTTGCTCTCGAACGCCGTCAAGTTCACCCCGAAGGGCGGGCGCGTCGACGTCAAGCTCGTGCGCGCCGGCTCCGACGTCGAGGTCTCCGTGACCGACACTGGCCGCGGCATTCGCCGCGACCGCCTCCCGCGGATGTTCGAGCGCCTTCGACAGGCGGACAGCTCCGCGACGCGCACCGAAGGGGGCCTCGGGATCGGTCTCGCCATCGTGGGCCACGTCGTGGAGCTGCACGGTGGGAGCGTCAGGGCCCACAGCCCGGGGGAGGGGGAGGGCTCGACGTTCGTCGTCAAGATGCCGCTGCAGGTGACCTCGGTGCCGGAACGACGACCATCGTCACCGGACAGCGCCGAAGCCAAGCTCCTCTCCGGCCTGCGCGTGGTCGTCTGCGAGGACGACGCCGATTCGCGGGACCTCCTCTGCGAGGTGCTCTCGAGCGAGGGCGCGGACGTGCGAATGGCCGCCGCGGCCGGCGAGGCGCTGGACCACGTTCGCGAGTTCCGTCCCGACGTCCTCGTGAGTGACATCGGTCTACCGCTCGTCGATGGCTACACCTTGATCCGCCAGATCCGTCAGCTGGCGGCAGACCAGGGCGGCCGCACGCCGGCGATCGCCTTGACGGCCTACGCGAGCGGAGAGGACGCTCGCCGCGCGTTCGCTGCCGGCTACCAGCTCCACGTGACGAAGCCCGTCGACCCGGTGGAGCTTTCGGCACGCGTGGCGGCTCTGGCCGGTCGGTCGAGCGGCGTCACGGACAGGACCCGATGATGCCGGCCGCGAGCGCGGCCAGCACCCGACGCCGGATTCCACGCGAGGTGGCTCCTCGCCCGCGCTTCATCGGTTCCGGCGCCGCGGGCGTGGTGAGGCGTAGCAGCTCGGCTCGGAGCTCCAGCGCCGATGGATGGCGCGCGGCGGGGCGTCGCTCGAGCGCTCTCGCGACCACGGTCGCGAGCCCGCGTGCCAGAGCGTCGTCCCGCCCGGTGGGGAGCCGCGGCGCCTCGTTGGCCAGCTTCGCGCGGATGATGTCGAGCTTGTCGAGACCGGCGCCGAAGACGTGCGCGCCCGCGACGGCGCGAAAGAGGATGGCCCCGACGGCGTAGAGGTCGACGCCGGGGGTGAGGGCACCACAGGGCACGATCTGCTCGGGGGCCATGTACTCGATGGTCCCCACGACCGCGTCGCCGGTCGTGATCTCGACCGCCGTGGCGCACACCGGTTCGTCGACGAATCGTCCCACGCCGAAGTCGATGATGGTCGCATGCGTACCGCCGGCGCCCGTCGGACGGAGGATGACGTTGCTCGGCTTGAGGTCGCGGTGCACGACGCGGGCACGATGGACCTCGTCCACGGCGGTCGCCAGCTGGATGCCGAGCGCGATCGCCTCCTCGACGGAGAAAGGCGTCTCGATCGCCTCTGCGAGCGACTGCCCGGCGATCAACTCGGTCACGAGGACGGGTCCGTAGGCCTCGTCGACGAAGAAGTCCACCGCGCGCTGCGCATGGTCGGAGCGCAAGCGCCCTAGCAGATGAGCCTCACGCTCGAAGCGGGCGACGATCTCCGGCACCTCCAGGGCGCGAGGCAGGAGCACCTTGATGGCGACGCTCATCTGCAGCGAGAGATGCTCTCCAGCCCACACCTCGCCCATGCCGCCCGACCCGATCTTCCGTTCCAGGCGGTAGCGCCCGCCGATGACGTTGCCGGCGACGAGGGAACACCGGGCCGACGAAGGCGGCGGCGACGAGACCGGCCCACTTCGAGGAGGGTCCCGGCGGCACTGCAACGTCGGAGCGACTGGCTGTGACTCTTCTGCTCGCGACATGACGGACACGCCCGAGACCTCGTCGTGCTCGCTGGCGGCGTTTCTCGGCTCGCTCATCGCTCGTCCCTCTGCGAAGGGGCATTGCAAGAGCGGCGCCCCGAACGCCGGCGACTGCGAGGCACGGCCCATGCTCCCGCATCGACGCCGAGAGGAAGAACCCCATGCTCTACTATGCCCTCGTGTTTTTCGTGCTCGCCCTCGTGGCGGGCTTCTTCGGCTTCTTCGGCATCGCCGCGGGAGCCGCCGGAATCGCGAAGATCCTCTTCTTCGTCTTCATCGTGTTCGCCGTCGTCTCGTTTCTCACCGGCCGGCGTGCTCCGGTCTGACGTCGCGATTTCGCGTCGACGCGAGGTGCCTTCTTGCCTCGCGTCGACCCGGATGCCTCATGCGCCGCATGGTTGCCACGGGGATCGTCGAAATGCCCCGCAGGGGCGCGGAGCTGCGCCGCTCGATTCCTCGATTCATCGCGGCAGGCTCCTTGCTCCTACGGGGCGGCCAGAAGGAGCACCACCATGATCCACGACATCGCGACAATCTCGCCGGTTCTCGCTGCCGGCTGGTCTCTACTCTACCTCTTGTGTGGCGGTGGTTTCTTCGGCGCCGTCGTCATCTTCATCGGACTGAAGGCGCTCAAGCACTGACCGCGCGGCTCACGTCGTCTGCGACGGCAGGATGGCGGGCCCTCAGCCGAGGGCCTTCGCCGCCTTCACGACGCTGTCGGCGGTCATGCCGAGACGCTTCATGACCTCGCCCCCCGGCGCGGAGAGCCCGAAGCGGTCGATGCCGACGCAAGTGCCGTCGAGCCCGACGTACTTCGCCCACGTCGAGGTGACCGTCGCTTCGATCGAGACGCGCTTGCGGCACGACGGCGGGAGCACCTCGTCGCGGTAGGCCGCGGGCTGCCGATCGAACCGAGCGAAGCAGGGGACGCTGACGACGCGCGTCCCGGGTCCGAGCTGCTCGGCGGCGGCCATCGCGTGCTGGAGCTCGCTGCCGGCGGAGAGGAGGATGAGCTCCAGCTTCGCGGTCTCGTTCCTGGCGACGTAGCCGCCCTTGAAGGCGCCGTCACGGCGGGTCTTCGCCGGGATCGACTCGAGCAGGGGGACCGCCTGGCGCGTGAGGGCGAGCAGCGTCGGCCCATCGGTACGGTCGATGGCGGCAACCCATGCGCCCGCCGTCTCCTCGGGGTCCGCGGGGCGGATGACGTCGAGGTTCGGGATGACCCGGAGACCCGGGATGGTCTCCACGGGCTCGTGCGTGGGGCCGTCCTCGCCGACGCCGACGCTGTCGTGGGTGAAGACGTAGATGACCGGCAGGTGGCTGAGCGCGGCGAGCCGGATCGGCGGGCGGCAGTAGTCGGCGAAGACGAGGAACGTGGCCCCGCTCGCACGGAAGATGCCGTGCTCTGCGATGCCGTTGAGGATGGAGCACATGCCGTGCTCGCGGATGCCGAAACGAATGTTGCGCCCGATGCGGTGGCCGACCTTGAAGTCGTCGTCCCCGGCCTTCAGGTCGCCGATGTAGTTGAGCGTCGAGCCGTAGAGGTCCGCGCTCCCGCCGATCAGCAGCGGCACCTTCGCCGCGAGCGGCTGCAGTGCGTCCTGCCCCGCCTTGCGGGTCGCGATCTTGGTGCCGGGCGGGAACTCCGGGATGGCGGCGAGCAAGGCCGCGGCGTCGAACGTGTGTCGCGGCGTGGCTGCCGGGAGAGTGTGACCGTACCCCGCCGAGGTCGCGAGCTGCGCGGCGAGGTCCGGGTTCTTC
>JBEKGQ010000500.1:0-5643 GCA_050012715.1 Polyangiaceae bacterium | reverse complement strand
GCCCCGGCGCGCGCTCGGCCTCGGGATGCACGCTGCGCGAGCGCTCCCCCAGGGCGCGACGCACGAGCGTCACGACGTCCGACGGGTTCACGGGCTTGACGAGGAACCCGTCGGCGCCGACGGCCCAGAGCCGCTGCCACTCGTGGGCGCCTCCGTCGCCGGTGAGGACGATGATGGGAACCCGCGCCGCCGCGTCGCGCGCCCGCAGGAGGCCGGTGAGCTCGAGCCCGCCGAGCGTCGGCATGTTGAGGTCGACGACCGCGACCGAGTGGTGACGCGCGTCGAAGGCTTCGATCGCCTCGACTCCGTTCCGGACCGCTTCGATCTCGGCGAACGGAAACTCGTGGTTGAGCAGCTCGACGAGCAGACTCCGGAAGTCGTCGTCGTCGTCCGCCACGAGGATCCGGACCGGCTCGCGCGTGTCGTTGCGCGCCGCGATGAGCTCGCGACGGAAGGCCTCGGCGGTCGGGGTCCGGTCGGACGGCTTCTTGGCGAGGGCGCGCAGGATGACCTCGTCGAAGCGATCGCGGAGCTCGGGCCGCCGATGGCTCGGCGGCACGGGCGCCGACGTGACGTGCAGGACCAGCGTCGCCAGGACGGTCCGAGCCTCGAACGGGACCTGCCCGGTGAGGAGCTCGTAGGCCATGCAGCCCAGCGAGTAGACGTCGGCGCGCGCCATGAGCTCCGCGGGGGTCTCGTGCTCGAGGCAGATCTCGGGCGCGATGTAGAAGGGCGTGCCGACGATCTCGCCGGGGCGCCTTCCGGCTCCCGTTCGAATCAGGTTCGCCAGGCCCAGATCGGCGACGCGCGCTCGCAGCCGCCCGTCGAGCAGGATGTTGCCCGGCTTCAGATCGCGGTGGACGGTCCGCGCGTCGTGGATCGCCTGGACGCCCAGGCAAGCCTGCTCGAGCATCGCCAGCGCGAAGTCCACGTCGGGCAGACCGCCGTTCTCGCGTTGACCCTGGGCCCAGCGCTCGAGGGACTGGCCCTCGACGAGCTCCATCACGAGGTAGGGCGCGCTCTCGTACTGCCCGAGGGCGTAGACGTGGACCACGTTCGGGTGGTTCACCCGCGCCATCGCCCGGGCCTCGGTCAGGAAGCGTTCGCGCAGCGAGGCCCCGCGCACCAGATCGGGGCGCACGAACTTGACCGCGACGTCGCGCTCCAGAATCTCGTCGCGCGCGAGAAAGACGACGCCCATCGCGCCCCGTCCCAGGATCGACCGGAGCGTGTACACACCGTCGACGACGGTGCCGACGGCGGGGGCCTCGATCGCCTCGACGCCGGAGTACCGGGGAGCGCCCGGGCTCGACGGGAAACTGTCGTCGAGCCCCGCGCTGGCCGCGTTCGCTCGGCTCATTCTCGGACGCCGCCTCTCTTGGCGGTCGGCGACCTCGTGGATGCCGTGGCAGGACGTCGCGGGCGTGGCCTTCCTGTCGAGGGGGCCTCGCAGCACATCGCGCCTGCCTGACGACGTGTCATCGACCGCGTGGAGGTCTTGCACCACGCGTGCCTGCGCCCTCAGTGGGCCTCGGCCCAGCTCCTCCCCCACCCGACGTCGACGACGAGCGGGACCGCGAGCTTCATCGCCCCCGCCATCTGCTCGCGGATCCGCTCCCCGGCCGTCTTCGCCTTTGCCTCGGGGACCTCGAAGACGAGCTCGTCGTGCACGGTGAGCACCATCGCCCCCTCCCCTGCCCCGGCCTTCGCCTCCTCCGCGCCGACCTTCACCATCGCGACCTTCAGGATGTCCGCCGCCGTCCCCTGGATCGGCGTGTTCCGCGCGACCCGCTCCGCCTCGAAGCGAAGGCCCCGGTTGGCCGAGTGCAGGTTCGGCAAGAAGCGCCGCCGCCCGAGGAGCGTGCGCACCGCTTCGCCTTGCCTCGCTCCCTCCACCGACCGCTCCATGTAGCGCGAGACCCCGGCGTACCGGGCGAAGTACGCCGCGATGAACTTCGCCGCCTGCTCGCGCGTGACGCCGATCTGCTTGGCGAGCGCGCTGTCCCCCATCCCGTAGATGACGCCGAAGTTGATCGTCTTGGCCGCGCGGCGCTCGTCCGACGTCACCTCCGCCTCGGTCTTCCCGAAGACGAGGGCCGCGGTGCGGGTGTGCACGTCGACGCCGGTCGTGAACGCGTCGATGAGCTCGGGGTCGTCCGACAGGTGGGCGAGGATGCGGAGCTCGATCTGCGAGTAATCGGCGCTGAGGATGACGTGCCCCGGCGGCGCGACGAAGGCGGCGCGGATCGAGCGACCGACCTCGGTGCGGACGGGGATGTTCTGGAGGTTCGGATCGCTCGACGAGAGGCGCCCGGTCGCGGCGACGGCCTGGTCGAAGCGGGTGTGGATGCGGCCCGTCTCTGGGTGCACGTAGCGCGGGAGCGCGTCGATGTACGTGCCCTTCAGCTTGTCGAGCTCGCGGTACGCGAGGATGGCGCGCGGCAGCTCGTGCTTGTCGGCGAGGGCCTCGAGGACGTCGGCGTCGGTCGAGCGGCCGCCCTTGGGGGTGCGCTTGACGACCGGGAGCTTCAGCTCGTCGAAGAGGATCGTCTCGAGCTGGTCGCGCGACCGCAGCGTGAAGTCGCGCCCCGCCGTGCGCTTGCACTCGGCGTCGAGGCGCTTCATCTGCTCCTCGACGTCCTTCCCGAGCCGCTCGAGCGTCGGCAGATCCACGAGGACGCCGCGCATCTCCATCGCCGCCAGGACGCGCGCCAGCGGCATCTCGACGTCGCGCATCAGCGCGTCGAGGCCCTCGGCGGCGAAGCGCGGCTCGTAGCGGCCCCGCAGGGCGACCGCTACCTCCGCCTCCGGCGCGGCGAGGACGGTGGCGCGCTCGACGTCGAGCTCCTCGAACGTCGCCTGCGGGCCCCGCACCTTGGGGGCGAGCGTGTCCTCGAACGTCGCCAGGTCGAGCCCGAGCTCGCGGCGCGCCAGCTCCTTCACCCCGTTCGGCGACTCGGGATCGACGAGGTACGCCGCGACGTGGGTGTCGAACGTGGCCCCCGTCAGCGGCACCCCGGCGCGCGCCAGCACGATCGACGCCTGCTTCACGTCGTGCCCCACCGTCGTCACCTCCGGGTCGGCGAAGAGCGGCGCGAGCACCGCGCGGACGCGCTCCCAGGGGAGCTGCGCCGGGACGCCGAGGTACCGGTGGGTGAGCGGCACGTAGTGACCGAGCCCCGGCTCGCTCGCGAGCGACACGCCCACGATGGTCGCGCGCATCGCGTCGGTGCTCGTCGTGTGGAGCGCCACGCCCACCTGGCCGCGCGCCCGCGCCTCGTCCGCCACCCGCTGCAGGCTCGCCTCGTCGAGGATGCACACCGCCGTCCGCTCGATCGCCGGCGGCGGGGCGGGCTTCTCGAGGCGGGACGCCGTCGTCCCGTTCACCGCGGCCGCCGTCGCCGCCGCCGCCGCGCTCACGCTCCCGGGCTTCGCGATGGCGCCCAGGAGGTCGAGCTGCCGGTTGAACTCGAGCTCCGAGTAGAGCCGGCGGAGCTCGTCCACGTCGGCGCCGCCCCAAACCAGCGCGTCCCGCGCCCAGTCGAGCGGCGCGGTCGCGTCGAGCGTCACGAGCTTCTGCGAGATGCGGGCGTCGTCCTCGTGCTCGCGCAGGCTCTCGCGCAGCTTGGGCCGCGGCACGTCGGCGAGGTGCTGGTAGATGCCCTCGAGCGACCCGAACTTGTTCAGCAGATCCGTCGCGGTCTTCGGCCCGACCCCCGGGACGCCGGGCACGTTGTCGCTCGTGTCCCCGGTCAGCGCGAGAAAATCGCGCACGCGGCTCGGCACGACGCCGAGCTTCTCGGTGACCTCGGTCGGGCCGTAGACGCGGTCGCGCATCGAGTCCCACAGGACGACGCGCTCGTCGTCGTCGCGGACGAGCTGCATGAGGTCCTTGTCGGCGCTGACCAGCACCACCCGCCACCCCTCGGCGAGCGCGCGCGCGGTGACCGCGGCGATGAGGTCGTCCGCCTCGAGCCCGTCCTTCTGGAAGACGGCGGCGTTCCAGCCCCGGATGATCTGCTCGACCCGCGCCATCTGCTGCGAGAGGTCCGGCGGGGGGGCCGGGCGCGTGGCCTTGTAGCGGGCGTCCAGCGCGTGGCGGAAGGTGCGGCCCTTCGAGTCCATCGCCACCGCGAGCATCTGCGGCTTCCGCTCGCCCACCACCTTCTGGAGCATGTTCACGGTGCCGAGGACGGCGTGCGTCGGCTCCCCCCGGGTGCTCGAGAGGGGCGGCAGGGCGTGGTAGGCGCGAAAGACGTACCCCGAGAGGTCGACGAGATAGAGGACGTCGGCGGCGCCGGGCGGAGGGAGGGCGGCGCGGGACATATTCGGCCAATGCCTTGTTAGCGGCTGGGAGGAGACTCGTCTAATGTAGACATTGGCCGCCCGGATGGATCCCCAGCCGACTCCGCCCAAAGGCCTCGTCGCCGGCAAGTACGAGGTCCTCCGCCTCATCGGGCGGGGCGGCATGGGCTCGGTGTGGGAGGGGCGCCACGTGACGCTCGGGACGCGCGTCGCCATCAAGTTCATCGACTCGGAGTACGCGGAGAGCAAGGAGGCGCGCTCGCGCTTCGACACCGAGGCGCGCGCGGCGGCGGCGCTGCAGAGCAAGCACGCCATCCAGATCCACGACCACGGGGTGACCGAGGACGAGCGCCCCTACATGGTCATGGAGCTCCTCACCGGCGAGCCGCTCGACGACCGGATCGAGCGCCAGCGGCGCATCACGCTGGAGGAGACGGCGCGCATCCTCGGCCAGGTCTGCCGCGCCTTGCAGCGCGCGCACGAGGCCGGGATCATCCACCGCGACCTCAAGCCGGAGAACATCTTCCTCGTCCGGTCGCTGGACGACGACGACGAGATCGCGAAGGTCCTCGACTTCGGCATCGCGAAGATCAAGCAGGTCCCCGGCGAGGGCCTCACGAGCAGCACGAAGACGGGCGCCGTGCTCGGCACGCCGTACTACATGGCGCCCGAGCAAGCGCGCGGCCTCCGCAGCATCGACTACCGGGCCGACCTCTGGTCGCTCGGCGTCATCGCCTACAAGTGCGTGACGGGCGTCTTGCCCTTCGAGGGCGAGAGCGTCGGGGACCTCCTCGTGAAGATCTGCACCGCGCCGGCGCCGATACCGTCGCTGACCGTCCCGGGCCTGCCGCCGGCCTTCGACGCGTGGTTCGCGCGGACGATGGAGCGCGAGCCGGGGGCGCGCTTCGGGAGCGCGGCCGAGCTCGCGGAAGCGCTGGCGGTGGCGGCGGGCATCAGCGTGCGGCGCGGGCCGGTCTCGAGCCTCGCGAACGCGAGCGGTCGCCCGGGTCCGGTGACGCCGCTCCCGGCGATGGCGAGCGTCCCCGAGCGGACCCCGCTCCCCGCCGCCGGGCTCACGTCGGCGCCGTTCGTCACGTCGGCGTCGCCGCCGAAGTCTTCGCGGGCGCCGCTCGTGGCGGTCGCCCTGGCGGCGCTCGTGGGCGGCACGCTCGGGGTCGTCGGGGTCGTGAAGCTCCTTCGCCCGGCTCCGGCGACGAGCACCGCGACGGCGGTCAGCTCCGCCGCCGCGACGGGCACCGCCGCGGCGGCCGCGGTCGGAGGACCGGGCCCGACGCCGACCGCGACCGCGAGCGCGACGGAGAGCGCGGCGACCGCCTC